>NZ_JBQCGC010000104.1:0-12041 GCF_051956055.1 Amnibacterium sp. | reverse complement strand
CGCCGCCCCGCCCTGGGCGCCGGGGCGGGCCCTCGCCGGGCTTGGTTTTGCCTGGAGCGGGGCACCCCGCGGCCCCCCCGTTCCCTGCAACACCTTCGATGAGCCGCACGGTCAGCCCTCCAGCACGACGAACGCGGACGCGATACCCGCGTCGTGGCTGAGCGACAGGTGCGTCGAGGTCACCCCGAGCAGCGCGAGCCGCGTCGCGACCTCCCCGCTGGTGACGAGACGCGGCCTCCGCGACGGATCGCTCTTCACCACCATGTCGTGCCAGGTGAACCCGTTCGAGTCGCCCGCCGCCTTGATCAGCGCCTCCTTGGCGGCGAACCGCGCGGCGAGGGAGGAGAGCGGCAGGTCCCGCTCGCTCCGGGCGAAGAGGCGGTCGCGCAGCGGCGGCGTGCGCTCCAGCGACCTGCCGAACCGTGCGATGTCGACCACGTCGACCCCGATGCCCAGGATCACTCGACCGTCACGGACTTCGCGAGGTTCCGGGGCTGGTCGACGTCGAGCCCCTTGGCGGTCGCGAGCTCCATCGCGAACTGCTGCAGCGGTGCCACCGCGAGCAGCGGCTCGAACATGGTGCCCGCGAGCGGGATGCGCAGCACCTCGTCCGCGAACGGCAGGACCGCCACGTCGCCGGCCTCCGCGACCGCGAGCACGTACGCGCCGCGAGCGCGGATCTCCTGGATGTTCGACACCACCTTCGGGTGCAGGCTGGAGCTGTCCCGCGGGCTCGGCACGATCACGAACACGCGCTGTCCCGGCTCGATGAGCGCGATCGGCCCGTGCTTCAGCTCCCCGGCCGCGAAGCCCTCCGCGTGGATGTACGCGAGCTCCTTCAGCTTCAGCGCCCCTTCGAGCGCGACGGGGTAGCCGACGTGCCGCCCCAGGAACAGCACGCTGCGGGTATCCGACATCTGGCGCGCCATCTCGCGGACCGCCGGCCCCTGGGCGAGCACCTCCTGCAGCTTCGCGGGGAGCGACTGCAGCTCGGCGACGAGCGAGCGCGACGTCTCGTCCGACAGCGCGCCCCGCACCCGGCCCAGGTGGAGGCCGAAGAGGTAGAGCGCGGCCACCTGCGCGGTGAACGCCTTCGTCGACGCGACCGCGACCTCCGGCCCCGCCCGCGTGTAGAGCACCGCGTCGGACTCGCGCGCGATGGTGGCGCCCTGCGTGTTGCAGATCGACAGGGTGCGCGCGCCGCGCTCGGCGGCGTACTTGACCGCCATCAGCGTGTCCATCGTCTCGCCGGACTGGCTGATGGAGGCGACCAGCGTGGTCGGCGTGAGGACCGGGTCGCGGTACCGGAACTCGTGCGCGAGCTCGACCTCGACCGGCACGCCCGCCCACTTCTCGATCGCGTACTTGCCGAGCAGGCCCGAGTACGCGGCGGTCCCCGCCCCGAGCAGCACGATCCGGTCCACGTCGCGCAGGACCTCGTCGGGGAACCCGTCCGCGATCTCGTCGAGCACGACGAGGCCGTCGTGGACGCGGCCGAGCAGGGTCTGCTCGAGCGCCTCCGGCTCCTCGCTGATCTCCTTCGCCATGAAGCTCGACCAGCCGCCCTTCTCGGCGGCGGAGGCGTCCCAGGCGACCTCGTACTCCTCTCCCTCGACCGCGTTGCCGTCGAAGTCGGTGAGCTCGATGCCCTCCGGCCGGATCGCGACGATCTGGTCCTGCCCGATCGCGAGGGCGCGGCGCGTGTACTCGACGAACGCCGCGACGTCCGACCCGAGGAACTGCTCCCCGTCACCCAGGCCCACCACGAGCGGCGAGTTGCGCCGCGCGCCGACGACGAGCCCCGGCTCGTCGGCGTGGACGGCGAGGAGGGTGAACGCGCCGTGGAGCCTGCCGACGACCGCGCGGAAGGCGGTGAGGAGGTCGCCGGAGCGGCGGTACTCCCGGCCGAGCAGCACCGCGGCGACCTCGGTGTCGGTCTCGCTGGTGAAGCCGAAGCCCTCCGCGAGCAGCTCGTCCTTCAGCGTCGCGAAGTTCTCGATGATGCCGTTGTGGATCAGCGCCAGCCTGCCGTCGTCACCGAGGTGCGGGTGCGCGTTCGCGTCCGTCGGGCCGCCGTGCGTCGCCCAGCGGGTGTGCCCGATGCCCGTGCGCGCGTCAGGGAGCGGCGCGTGGAGCAGATCCGACTCGAGCACCCCGAGCTTGCCCGCCCGCTTGTGGGTGACGAGCGCACCGTCGTCGTCGATCACCGCGACGCCCGCCGAGTCGTACCCGCGGTACTCCAGCCGCTTCAGGCCACCCACGAGCACGTCGATCGCGGCCCGCGGTCCTACATATCCGACGATCCCGCACACCCGGACGAGCCTACTTGCCGCCCGATCAGGGGTCAGGTGCCGTCACTACGATCGAGCACCGTGTCGGATCGCACCGCGGCCGCAGCCGGCCACGGCCCGAGCCCGTTCATCGAGATCGAGCGCGCCCGTTGGGCGGCGCTCGCCGGCGAGACGCCGCAGCCGCTGTCCGCCGCGGAGCTGCACCGGCTCGCGGGGCTGGGCGAGCCGCTGGACGAGCACGAGGTCGCGGAGGTCTACCTGCCGCTCAGCCGCCTCCTGAACCTCTACGCGACCGGCGCGCGCCGGCTGCACTCGCGCACGAGCGCGTTCCTCGGCACCAGGTCGGAGACGACGCCGTTCGTGATCGGGGTGGCCGGATCCGTGGCCGTGGGCAAGTCGACCGTCGCCCGGCTGCTGCGCGAGCTGCTCTCCAGATGGCCGGACACGCCGAAGGTCGAGCTCGTGCCGACGGACGGGTTCCTGCTGCCGAACGCGGAGCTGGAGCGGAGGGGGATCCTCGGCCGCAAGGGCTTCCCCGAGTCGTACGACCGCCGTGCCCTCCTGCGGTTCGTCACCGCGGTGAAGAGCGGCGCGGAGGAGGTGCGGGCGCCCTTCTACTCGCACGAGCGGTACGACATCGTGCCAGACGCCGAGCTCGTGGTGCGGCGGCCGGACATCCTCATCATCGAGGGGTTGAACGTGCTGCAGCCGCCGAGCAGGAACGGCCTCGCGGTGAGCGACCTGTTCGACTTCGGGGTCTACGTCGACGCCCGCACGCAGCACATCGCCGAGTGGTACGTGCGCCGGTTCGAGCGGCTGCAGACGGCGGCGTTCGCGAGCCCGGCCTCCTACTTCCACCGGTACGCGGACCTGGGGCCGGCGGAGTCGCGGGAGACGGCGCTCGGCTTCTGGCGCTCGATCAACGAGCCGAACCTCCGGGAGAACATCCTGCCGACGCGCTCGCGCGCCACGCTCGTGCTGAAGAAGGCCGAGGACCACGCGGTCCACTCGGTCCTGCTCCGCAAGATCTGACCCCCACGTCCGAGCGAGGGCCCGCGCCCGGCGGAGCTCAGACGCGGTTCAGCGGGAGCGTCGACGGGTGACCGCCGCGCCGAGCACACCGATGAACAGGAACAGGCCGAACTGCCACGGAGCGCCGACGAGCAGGTAGAAGTAGGTGAGGTGCAGCGCCCTTCCCACCGGGGCGAGCACACGCCCGGGCTCCAGCGCGACCTGCGCCTGGTCCGGTGGCCACACCGCGAACAGCACGGTCGCCAGAACGACCGAGCCGACCGCCATGCCGAGGAGCGGCAGCAGCCGGTCCGACCGCAGCCGCCACGCGCGGGTCGCCGCGAAGGCGAGCACCAGCACACCGGCGACGTAGACGAACGGGAGGACGAGCAGCACGACGTCGAACCCCGCGGGCAGCACGAGCCACGCCGAGACGACGAGCGGCAGGCAGAGCAGGCCCCCGATCACCGCGAGCCGGCGGATGCCACGGCGCTGCACCTCCCGGTCCAGCTGCGGCTCGGGCCGACTCACGGGGTGTCCGGGAGCGCGAGCCGCGCGCGGACCACCTCGGCGAGCGACCCCGCGACGGTCTGCGCCGTCCGGAGCTCTGCCGCCTCCACCATCACCCGGACGACCGGCTCGGTGCCCGACGGCCGGAGCAGCACGCGCCCGGAGTCGCCGAGCTCCTCCTCCGCTGCGGCGACGGCCTCAGCGAGCTCGGGGTCGTCCGTCCGGGTGCGGTCCACCCCGGTGACGTTCAGCAGCACCTGCGGGTAGATCGTCACCTCCGCAGCGAGGTCCGCGAGGGGCCGGCCGGATCGCGCGACCTCGGCCATCAGGTGCAGACCGGTGAGCAGCCCGTCACCGGTGGTCGCGAAGTCCGACATGATCACGTGGCCGGACTGCTCGCCCCCGAGCGAGAGGTCCCTGGCGCCGAGCTCCTCGAGCACGTAGCGGTCGCCGACCCGGGTCTTCAGCACCCGGATACCCGCGTCGCGCATCGCCAGGTGCAGACCGATGTTGCTCATCACCGTCGTCACGAGCGTGTCCTCGCGGAGGACGCCCCGCTCGTGCATCGACTTGGCGAGGATCGCCATGATGCGGTCGCCGTCCACGAGGTCGCCGTTCGCATCGACGGCGAGGCACCGGTCCGCGTCGCCGTCGTGGGCGATGCCCGCATCCGCACCGCGCCGCCGCACCTCCGCGGCGAGCGCGTCGAGGTGCGTCGAGCCGACCCCGGCGTTGATGTTCATGCCGTCCGGATCGTTGCCGATCGGGATGACCTCGGCGCCCGCGAGGTGGAACGCCTCCGGGGAGACCCCCGCTGCGGCGCCGTTCGCGCAGTCGATCACGATCGTCAGGCCGTCGAGGCGGTGCGGCAGCGACTCGATGAGGTGGACGATGTAGCGGTCCTCGGCGTCCGCGAACCGACGGATGCGCCCGACCTCGGCGCCGACGGGCGCGAGCGGCACCTCCGCCATCGCGGCCTCGATGCGGTCCTCGATCTCGTCCGGCAGCTTCCGGCCGCCGGCGGCGAAGATCTTGATCCCGTTGTCCGGAGCCGGGTTGTGCGAGGCGCTGATCATCACGCCGAAGTCGGCGCGGATGTCCGCGATCAGGAACGCCGCGGCCGGCGTCGGGATGACGCCCGCGTCGTAGACGTCCACGCCGGACCCGGCGAGCCCCGCAGCGACCGCGGCTGCGATGAACTCACCGGAGATCCGCGGATCGCGTGCGAGCACGGCGAAGGGACGGCGGCCGTCGGCGCGCGGGCCGTCGCCGAGGACGTGCGCGGCCGCCTGCGCGAGGGACAGGGCCAGTTCGGCCGTGACCTCGCGGTTGGCGAGACCGCGCACGCCGTCCGTGCCGAAGAGCCGGGGCATGGAGCGGTGGCGCGACCGGAAGGTCAGCGCTTGGAGAACTGCGGCGCCTTGCGCGCCTTCTTCAGACCGGCCTTCTTGCGCTCCTTGACCCGCGCGTCGCGGCTCAGGAAGCCGGCCTTCTTCAGGCCGGACCGGTTGTTCTCGGCGTCGATCTCGTTCAGCGCCCTGGCGATGCCGAGGCGCAGCGCGCCGGCCTGGCCGGAGGGGCCACCGCCCGAGATCTTCGCGATCACGTCGTACGCGCCGCCCAGCTGCAGGACGGTGAACGGGTCGTTGATGAGCTGCTGGTGCAGCTTGTTCGGGAAGTAGTCCTCGAACGTCCGGCCGTTGATCGTGATGGTGCCGGCGCCGGGGATCAGGCGGACGCGGGCGATCGCCTGCTTACGCCGGCCGACCGCCGCACCCGGGACCGTCAGCGGCGGGCGCTCGACCGCCGGCGCGGCTGCGGGCTCGGAGGAGGTGCTGAACGTCGCCGGGGTGTCGATGGAGTCTGCGATGCGTGCCATGTCTCTAGCTGTCTCTTCCGGTGCCTACTGGGCGACCTGGGTCAGGGTGTACGGCGTGGGCTGCTGCGCGGCGTGCGGGTGCTCGGCGCCCGCGTACACCTTCAGCTTCTTGATCTGGGCACGGCCCAGCGAGTTCTTCGGCAGCATGCCGCGGATCGCCTTCTCGACGGCCTTGGTCGGCTGCTTCTCGAGGAGCTCCGAGTACGAGACGGCCTTGAGCCCGCCCGGGTAGCCCGAGTGGCGGTACGCCAGCTTCTCGTCGCGCTTCGACCCCGTGAGCGCCACCTTCTCGGCGTTCACGATGATGACGAAGTCGCCGCTGTCCATGTGCGGGGCGAAGGTCGCCTTGTGCTTGCCGCGGAGGAGGGCGGCGGCGTGGCTGGCGAGACGGCCGAGCACGATGTCGGTCGCGTCGATGACGACCCACTCGTGGGTGATCTCGCTCGCCTTGGGGCTGTACGTGCGCGTCACAGTGTTCACGCTTCCTGGTTCGAGGTGGTCGTGGATCCCGCTCCGGTGCCGGTTCCATGGCCGCGGCGCGGCCGGAACGAGCGGTGGAGGGCTCGAAGCCGAACGGGAGCGTTCCCGTAGGGCCGATCGATCGTACCTGAATCCGGACCGGACCGCGAACACGCTCGCGCGTTCAGGGCAGCTCGCGCCGGGCCCGAGCCTGCTCGGCCTGCGCGGCGAGGTCCGCGTCGGCCGGGTACCCCACCTCCACGAGCGTCAGACCGTGCGCGGGCGCGACCGCGAACTCGTTCGTCCGCACCGGCGTGTGCAGCAGCGCCGGGAGCCGCTCCGGGGCGATGCGCCCGACGCCGACCGCGATGCTCGCGCCGACGAGCGCCCGGACCATGTTGTGGCAGAAGGCGTCCGCCTGGACCTCCGCGACGAGGACGCCGGTCTCCTCCCGGTGCCAGGTGAGGGCTTGGAGGTGCCGGATCGTGGTCGCGCCGGGACGCGGCTTGCAGAAGGCGCCGAAGTCGTGCAGCCCGGTGAGCCCCGCGACCGCCGCGCGCATCCTCCCCTCGTCCAGCTCACGAGGGTGGCTGAGGGTCCTGCGCCTCTCGAGCGGATCCCTCGCAGGCAGCCGGTCCGCGATCCGGTACCGATACCGCCGGAACACCGCGGAGAACCGCGCATCGAAGCCGGCCGGGGCCGCAGCCGAGCGGTGGACGACGATGTCCCCCGCCTCCGCGAGCAGGCCCGTGAGGCGACGGGCGATCAGGTCGAACCCACCCGGGCCGGCATGTCCACGGGTCAGCGCATCGCGCTGCGGCTCGGTGAGATCGAGGTGGGCCACCTGCCCGGTCGCGTGCACGCCGGCGTCCGTGCGACCGGCGACGACGAGCCGGGGAGCGGGCCCCTCCGCGCGGCCGACGGCGACCGCCAGCGCGCGTTCGAGCTCGCCCTGCACGGTCCGCAGCCCCGGCTGCGCGGCCCAGCCGGCGAAGTCGGTGCCCTCGTAGGCGAGGTCGAGCCGCACGCGCACGGTCCCCTCCATGCCCCCATCGTGCCCGACCCGCGGCGCCTCGGGCCGCGGAGGCCCCGGGCAGCGGCCGCGTGGTCCGGGCGGGCAGGATGACCCCATGCCGCTGCCAGTGGACCACACCATCGAGCCGATGCTCGCCAAAGCGGTGCCGACCGTGCCCACCGTGGCCCCCGGCGGGGGCGGCCTCCTGTACGAGCCGAAGTGGGACGGGTTCCGTGGCGTGGTCGCCTACGACGGCGAGACCCTGGCGATCGGCAGCCGCGGCGGCAAGGAGCTGACGCGGTACTTCCCCGAGCTCGTCGCCGGACTCGTCGCCGCGCTGCCCGGCCCGTGCGTGCTCGACGGCGAGGTCGTGGTCCCCTCCGGCGAGCCGGGCGCACAGCGGCTGGACTGGGAGGCGCTCTCGCAGCGGATCCATCCCGCCGCCTCCCGGATCGCCCGGCTCGCGGCCGAGACCCCCGCGTCGTTCATCGCGTTCGACCTGCTGGCGGAGGGCGAGCGCTCCCTACTCACCGTGCCGTTCGGGGAGCGCCGCGCGGCCCTCGAGACGCTGCTCCCCTCCCCCGCCGCCCCGCTGTTCGTGACGCGGGTCACCGACGACCCGGCGGTGGCGGAGCGGTGGCTCGGCGAGTTCGAGGGGGCCGGGCTGGACGGCGTCGTCGCCAAGCCCATCGGCGCCGCCTACGCGCCGGCCAAGCGCACCATGCTCAAGGTGAAGCACCACCGCACCGCGGACGTGGTCGCGACCGGGTACCGCGTGCACGCGAGCGGCCACGGGGTCGGCTCCCTGCTGCTGTCGCTCTACGACGATGACGGGGTGCTGCGCCAGGTCGGGGGCGTGTCCGCGTTCACGACCCGCGTGCGGGAGGAGCTCGTCGACGAGCTCGCCCCCCTCGTGGCACTCGACGAGGACGGGCGTCCGCAACGCGGCGAGGGCGAACGGAACCGGTTCTCGTCCTCGAAGGACACGTCGTTCGTCGTGCTGCGGCCGGAGCGGGTGCTCGAGGTCCGGTACGACCAGATGGAGGGCGCGCGGTTCCGCCACACGGCGCAGTTCGAGCGCTGGCGCCCGGATCGTCAGGCCCGGTCCTGCACCTTCGAGCAGCTCGAGGTCCCGCACGCGTACGACCTCGGCGCGGTGCTCCGGTGACCGTCCGGATCGGTGCCGTGGAGCTCGGCACCGGGCGCCCCAGGATCTGCGTGCCGCTCACGGGCACCACGGTGGACGCGCTCGCCGCCGAGGCGGCCGCCGTGCGTCCGGAGGTGGCGGACCTCGTCGAGCTGCGCATCGACCGCTTCGAGGAGATCGGGAGCTCCCGCGCGGTCGAACGGGCGATCGACGCCGTCCGGGCGGCGCTCGATCCGGCCCTGCCGATCCTCTTCACCTGCCGGAGCGCTCGGGAGGGCGGGGGCGCGGCCCTCCCTCCCGCGCTGCTCGAGGCGGTCTCCTCGGTCGCGGCCGGGCACGGCGCCATCGCCGCGGTCGACGTCGAGATGGAGGCGACCGGCGGCCTCGCGCGCACCCTGGCCGCCCGCGTGCACGAGCACGACAAGGTGGTCGTGATGTCGTTCCACGACTTCACCTCGACGCCTCCCCACGACGAGATCGTCGACCGCCTCGCGCGACAGGCCGAGCTCGGTGCGGACGTGGTCAAGCTCGCGTGCACCCCGCGGACCGCCGCCGACGTGCTGCGGCTCCTCGGTGCCACGGCCGCCTACGCGGCGCGGCCCGACGCGCGCCCCGCGATCACCATGGCGATGGGGCCGCTGGGTGCCGTGTCGAGGGTCGTGGGCGAGGCGTTCGGCTCGGTCGTCACGTTCGGCACCGTCGGCGCGGCCAGCGCGCCGGGACAGCTCGACGCCGGACGCCTCCGGGACGCGCTCGACCTCCTCCACGAGGCCCGGCAGCAGGACTCATGAATCCGGGGATCCGGGCGCTGCTCGCGCGGATCCCCGAAGCGATGACGTGCTCGGGTCAGTCGGGCTGCCTCGCCCTCGACGGCTGCACGCGGGGCGGCTCCCCCGGCATCTTCGGGTAGTCGGGCGGGAAGGGCAGCTCGCCCTCGCCGTTCGCGAGATCGCGCTCCCACCACGCCAGCAGCGTCCCGAGGCCGCCCGCGGCGTCGTGCATCCGCGCCCACGGGTCGCCGACGTCGCGCAGCCGAGCAGGCACCGTCCGGACCGTGAAGGCGGCGGGGTCGACGCCGGCCGCCAGCTCCTCCCACGTCACGGGCGTCGAGACCGTGGCCGCGGGCAAGGGGCGCGGGCTGTACGCGCCCGCGATCGTGCGGTCCCGCGCGGCCTGGTTGTAGTCGAGGAAGACGCGCTGCCCGCGCAGCTCCTTCCACCAGGCGGTCGTGACGTCCTCCGGCCGCCGCCGCTCGAGCTCCCTCGCCGCGGCGATCACCGCATGCCGCACCTCGAGGAACTCCCACTCCGGCCGGATCGGCGCGTACAGGTGCAGCCCGCGGTTGCCGGAGGTCTTCACGAACGCGGTGAGCCCCGCCTCCGCGAGCACGTCCCGCATGCCGAACGCGGCATGCGTCGCCTCCGCGAGCGCGGTGCCGGGCTGGGGATCGAGGTCGATGCGCAGCTGATCGGGGAAGTCGGGAGCGGCTGCCCGCGAGGGCCACGCATGGAACACGACCGTGTTCATCTGCGCCGCCCAGACGATCGCCGCCGGCTCGTCGAACACGAGCTGCGGGTGCACCCGCCCGGAGGGGTACGTCACGTCGACCGTGCGGATCCAGTCGGGTGCGCCCTTCGGCGGGTTCTTCGAGAAGTACGACTCCCCCATGACGTCGCCGCCGAAGCGCTGCAGCGACACGGGCCGGTCGCCGTTCGCCGCGAGGAAGGCGCCGGCGGTGGCGATGAAGTACTCGACGAGGTCGAGCTTCGTGATCCCGGCCTCGGGCCACAGCACGCGCGACGGGCTGGACACCCGCATCGACCGGGTGCCGTGGGGTCCGTCGACGTCGACGGTCGTCGCCTCGCTCGCCATGGGCCGAGCGTAGAGCAGGTGCATTTCGAAGGGGTTCCTGCCGGAACACGCCGCGCAGGATCCCCTTCAAAACGCACGGGTGGAACAGCGGAAGGCCCGGACACCTCGTGGTGTCCGGGCCTTCGTGCTGTGGTGCTGCCGCGTGTGTGAGCGCGGGTCAGGAGGCGGGCGTCGCCGGCTTCTCGTCGGGCGTCGTCGGCTCGTCGGCGGCGGGCGCCTCGGCCTCCGGTGCGTCCTCGGCGGTCTGCGCCGCGGACTCCTCGACCTCGGCCGCCTCGGGCGTCGCCGCCTCCGGCTCGACCGGTGCCGACTCCTCGACGGTCTCGGTCTCCTCGACCGGCACGGCCGGGGACACCGACGACGACGGACGCGTGCGCGAGGAGCGCTTCGGCGCGACCGGCTCGAGCACGAGCTCGATCACGGCCATCGGCGCGTTGTCGCCCTTGCGGAAGCCCGTCTTGGTGATCCGGGTGTAGCCGCCCTGCCGCTCCGCGACGAGGGGCGCGATCTCGGTGAAGAGCTCGTGCACCACGGTCTTGTCGTTGATCGTGCGCATCACGCGCCGACGCGCGTGCAGGTCGCCGCGCTTCGCGAACGTGACCAGGCGCTCGGCGACCGGACGCAGGCGCTTCGCCTTGGCCTCGGTCGTCTGGATCGAGCGGTGCTCGAACAGCTGCGACGCGAGCTGGCCGAGCAGCATGCGCTCGTGCGCCGGTCCGCCGCCGAGACGGGGTCCCTTCGTGGGCCTGGGCATGATCAGTTCTCCTCGTCGTCGTAGGCGGAGTAGAAGTGCGTGCCGTCGAAGCCGGGCACCGCGTCCTTGAGGGAGAGGCCGAGCTCGACGAGCTTGTCCTTCACCTCGTCGACGGACTTCTGACCGAAGTTGCGGATGTTCATCAGCTGGGTCTCGGAGAGCGAGACGAGCTCCGACACCGTGTTGATGCCCTCGCGCTTGAGGCAGTTGTAGGAGCGGACCGACAGGTCCAGGTCCTCGATCGGCATCGACAGCTCGGAGGACACCAGCTGGTCGACCGGCGCCGGGCCGATCTCGATGCCCTCGGCCGCGTTGTTGAGCTCGCGGGCGAGGCCGAACAGCTCGGTGAGCGTGCGGCCGGCGGAGGCGATGGCGTCGCGCGGCGAGATCGCCGGCTTCGTCTCCACGTCCACGACCAGGCGGTCGAAGTCGGTGCGCTCGCCCGCACGCGTCGCCTCGACGCGGTAGGTGACCTTGAGCACCGGCGAGTAGATCGAGTCGACCGGGATCTGGCCGGCCTCGGAGAACTCGCTGCGGTTCTGCGTCGCCGAGACGTAGCCGCGGCCGCGCTCGATCGTGAGCTCGAGGTCGAAGCGCGCCTTGTCGTTCAGCGTCGCGATGAGCAGCTCGGGGTTGTGGATCTCCACGCCGGCCGGCGCCGAGATGTCGGCGGCGGTGACGGGGCCCTCGCTCTGCTTGCGCAGGTAGGCGGTGATCGGCTCGTCGTGCTCGGACGAGACGACCAGCTGCTTGATGTTCAGGATGATCTCGGTGACGTCCTCCTTCACACCGGGGATCGTCGTGAACTCGTGCTGGACGCCCTCGATGCGGATGGACGTGACCGCCGCGCCCGGGATGGACGACAGCAGGGTGCGGCGGAGCGAGTTGCCGAGGGTGTAGCCGAAGCCCGGCTCGAGCGGCTCGATGACGAACCGCGAGCGGAACTCGCTGATGGGCTCCTCGGCGAGGGTGGGTCGTTGTGCGATCAGCACGATGGTGTCCTTTCGTGTCCGCTATATGACACAGAGGGGAGGGTTCCGGAGGGCTCCGGGGGCTTGCGGAGGCCGCGCGCACGGACGAGGGCGCAGGCCCTCATCCGTGCG
>NZ_JBQCGC010000103.1:0-13702 GCF_051956055.1 Amnibacterium sp. | reverse complement strand
GCCCGCGAACGGGGGGCGTTTCCCTCCGATCCGCCGCGCGTCGCATGTCGCATCCTCGTGCACAGGACATCCGTGCTACTGCACCGCCCCGCTCACTGGGGTCAGGAATCGACGCGAACACCCCCGCAAGGGGTCTGCTTTCCCTATTCGAGCGACTTTATCTTCGGAGTGTCGCTTTATTCGAAATGAATTCAGCGATATCCACCACTCCACATCCTGAACGGAACAACGAACCCGTCATGTCCATCTCCACCGCCCTCAAGGCCCGACGTGAGCAGCTCCGCGACCGCGAGGCCGGCTTCACGCTGATCGAGCTCCTCGTCGTCGTGATCATCATCGGCATCCTGGCCGCCATCGCCATCCCGGTGTACATCGGCGTCCAGAACAGCGCCAAGGACAGCTCGGCCCAGTCCGACCTCGCCAATGCGAAGGTCGCCATCAACGCCGCGTACAGCGCGAGCACCGGCGGCTCGTGGACCGCGCTCTCGACGACCGCGGCGACCAACACCAGTGCCTTCTCGAAGTACGGCTGGACCAACGGTCCGGTCGACGACTCCGCCACCGCCGGCGGCTCGACCAGCTCCTGGTGCCTCGTGGAGCAGAGCGGCAGCGGGACGAACTTCTACGTGACTCAGGCCACGTCGCCCTCGTCCACCAAGACGGCCGACTGCAAGTAGCGAGTCGCGGCACTCGCCGCACTCGATGAGCGACGGGCGGACAGCGTGAGCTGGCCGCCCGTCGCCTCACGTTCGAATCGGGCGACCCGGGAGGTGATCTGATGCGTAGGCCCGCAGCCGACGAGGGCTTCAGCCTCGTCGAGGTGATCGTGGCCATGGTCGTCTTCGGCCTCGTCAGCACCGGCATCCTCACCAGCGCGAACATCGTCATCCGCATGACGGCCGACAACCGGTCCCGCGAGGTCGCGGCGAACCTCGCCGAGCAGCAGCTCGACACGGACCGCGGGATCCTCGACCCCTTCGACATCCACAACATCCCGGCCACTGCGGGCGGAGCGCCGCTCACGCAGACCATCTCCGGCCGCACCTACACGATCACCCAGACCACCTCGCTCGTCAGCGTCGACGGCAACGACATCACCTGCGGCACCTCGAAGTCCGTGTCCTACCGGCGGATCACGGTCCAGGTCGACTGGACCGGGCGCCTCCCCACGACCGCCAAGGTGCAGAGTGACACGATCCTCGCGCCGAACGGCCGCATCAACGACTCCTCGACCGGGTCGATCTCCGTCCTCGTCTCCGGCGTCGGTGGTACCGGCGAGTCCGGCGTCGGCGTCACCGTCAGCCCGATCTCGGGCGGCGCGAGCGCCCTGACGACGCAGCCCGCCGCGACCGACGTCGACGGCTGCGCTTACGCGTTCGGCCTCACGCCCGGCACCTACCGCGTCGCGATCTCGAAGGCGAACTCGGTCGACCAGCTCCAGAACGGCACGCCGACCACGAACATGCCGAACGAGCCGGCCGACCTCGTCGTGACCGCGGGTTCGACCTCGCCCCTGACCTTCACCTACGACCAGACCGCGACGTACCCGCTGTCCTACGCGACCGGATCGGGCGCCACGTTGCCCGACACGATGGCGACGACCTTCCTCAGCAGCTCCGGGGCGCCCTACAGTCCCGCCGGTTCCTCCGCGCCGCCGTCCTCGGTCTCACTGTTCCCGTACACGACGGGCTACGGCGTCATCGCGGGCCGAGAGGCGAACCAGAACGCCACGCTGTGCGCGGCGGAGGACCCCGCGGCGTGGGCCGTCGCCACGGGTGTGAAGGCCGGGACCCGCGGGGTGGCGCCCGGGCAGCAGCCGGGGGCCACGTCGTCCACGGTCACCGTGCCCATGGGCGTCTTCACCGTCACCGCACCGACCTTCTCCTTCGGCAACGCCTACGTGACGGCGGTCGGCCAGAGCTCGACCGCCAACGGCGAGCCGGGATGCGCGACGCCGGAGACGTTCACGTTCTCCTCGTACATCGCCCCCGGCAGCACGAAGACCCTCGCCCTCCCGTACGGGACGTACCAGCTCTACGCGGGTGGTGCCCTCGGCGCGACGACGGTCAAGATCGGCGCCCCGATCGTGAAGCTGCCTTCGAGCACGTACGACGGGCCGCTGTCCTCGGTCACGGCCGACGGCGTGCTCACGCTCGACCCGAGGCCCGCAGGATGATCGCCGCGTTGCGCCGGCGGCTCCGGCGTGAGCAGCCCGAGGCCGGCATCGCGCTCATCGAGCTGATCGTGTCGATGGTCGTGATGCTCATCATGCTCACCCTGATCGCGCGCATGTTCGCCCAGGTGACCCACGTCGCCGGCGACAACCAGTCGACGCGGTCGGGCATCGGCACCGCGGGCACCGTGATGGACGAGGTGACCAGGGTGATCCGGCAGGGCACCAGGGTCAGCACCTCGCAGACGACCGTCGAAGGCGCCGTGCTCGCGGGATCGACCGCCACCTCGCTCGGCATCGACGCGTTCGTCGACTCGACGGTCACCCCGGGTGTCGCGGCGATCGCGGCGACGCGCGTCCAGTTCTCGGTCGACGGCTCCGGCCGGCTCGTCGAGCAGCGCTATCCCGGCACGGTGACCGGCGGGTACACGACCTTCAGCACCTCCGGGACGACGCGGATCGTCAACGGCCCGATCGTCCCCGACGGCGCGACCCCGCTCTTCACCTACACCGACGGCACGGGTGCCGCCGTCGTGCCCGACTCGGGCGGTCTCACGGCCGCGCAGGCGCTCACCGTCACCGCCGTCACCGTGACCGTCACGGTCGCCAACCAGCTGTCCAGCGGGAACGACCCGGTGCAGCTGACGAACCAGGTCACCATGCCGAACATCGCGATCATCAACGGGGGCTACTGATGCTGCTCCGCATCCTGCAGCGGCGGGCCCGGAACGACCGGGAGGCGGGTGTCGCGCTGATCGTGGTCGTCTCGCTGACCGCGGTGATGCTCATCGCCATCGGTGCGGCCCTCACCGGGGCGACCTCCGGCCTGCAGCAGGCGGTCGCCGCGCAGGGCTCGACCCGCGCGCTCGATGCGGCCTATGCGGGCGTGCAGGACTACATCGCGAAGCTCAACGCCGACTCGACCTACCCGCAGTACGGCAACCCGGCGTCCTCGTTCTCGAAGACGAGCACCGTCTCCCTCCCGCTCACCACGAATCCCGCGTTCAGCCTCGACTCCGGTGCGAGCAGCACCTGGTCGACCGTGCCGATCCCCGGCGGGGCGACCGTCGGCAGCTACCGGTACGAGGTCGACAACTCGCAGTACGGCGCGACCGGCCTGCTCCGCGTCCGCTCGACGGGACGGTTCGGGAACTTCACGCGCACGATCGTCGCGAACATCCAGCAGCAGGGCTTCATCAACTACCTGTACTTCACCGACTTCGAGACGCAGGACCCGGCTGTGACCGGCGCGAGCGGCTGCGCGAGCTACCTGTGGTCCACGGCGTCCCGCAACACGAACAACTGCCCCATCATCCAGTTCGGCCCGAACGACAAGCTCGCCGGCCCGATCCGGTCGAACGACACGATCACGGTCTGCGGCTCCACCTTCAACGGCTCGGTCACGAGCTCGAACCCCGGCACGCCGATCATCCGCACGCCCTCCGGCTGCGCGGCGGGCACCTACAACGCGAGCCAGCCGGGCTACGCGCCGGTGCTCGCGATGCCCGCCACCAACACCGCGATGAAGGCGCAGACCTATACCGACACGGCGTCGAGCCCCGGCTGCCTCTACACGGGACCGACCCGGATCACGCTCAACGCCGACGGCACCATGACCGTCGTCTCGCCGTGGACGCGCGCGACCGCGGTGACCTCGACCGGTGCCGCCGCGGCGACTCCGGCGCCATCCCGCTGCGGCGACATCACCGCCATGCACTCCACCAAGGGGGCGACCTTCACGGTCCCCGCGAACAACCTCGTCTACGTCCAGAGCGTGCCCACGAACTCGAGCGACCCGAACTACACGGCGACGAGCGCCGTGCCGTCGCTGGGGTCTGGGACCACCTACACCTGCCTCGGCTCGAGCGCGTCCCCGATCTCCGGGTCGGCGGGCAGCGCCGGGTGGTCGCTGACGGATTCGAACGGCACCGTCCGGTACCCGTTGTCCGGCGAGAGCCCCGCGACGAACTGGAGCAACACCTCGAACCGTTCGCTGTGGGACACCACCACCCCGGCGTACGGGTGCCGCGACGGCGACGTCTTCGTCAAGGGGACGATGAACGGCAAGCTCACGATCGCGAGCGACAACTACATCTACGCGACGGGCGACATCACGTACAACAACGCGACGAGCGACGTGCTCGGGCTCGTCGGCAACAACGGCGTCCTGGTGTGGAATCCGCTCCAGTACATCCAGTGGTACTACTCCACCCCGTACAACGGCGTCTCGATGCTCGGTGACACCGACCGCGAGATCGACGCCGCCGTGCTGTCGCCCGTGCACACGTTCCAGGTGCAGAACTACAACGCCGGGCCGCCCCGGGGCACCCTCACGATGCGCGGCTCGGTCGCCCAGCGCTTCCGCGGGCCTGTGGCGACGACCAGTGGTTCGAGCGTCGCGACGGGCTACGCCAAGAACTACCTCTACGACGCCCGGTTCTCGACCGTGACGCCGCCCTACTACCTGAAGCCGACCTCGGCCGCGTTCAAGGTCGGCTCCTACGCGGCGGTCGCTCCCGCGTTCACGCCGACCGGGGTGGCGAGCTGATGCCGGTACTCGCGGCCCTCGCGCTCGCCCTCGGCCTGGCGATCGGCTCCTTCCTCAACGTGGTCATCTTCCGCGTGCCCGCCGGCCTGTCGGTCGTCTCGCCGCCGTCCGCGTGCCCCGGCTGCGGCCACGCGATCCGCGCCCGCGACAACGTGCCCGTCGTCTCCTGGCTGCTGCTGAAGGCGTCCTGCCGGGACTGCGGTGCCCCGATCGCCGCCCGCTACCCGATCGTGGAGGCGCTCACGGGCGCCGCGTTCGTGATCGTGTCCCTGCGCTTCGGGCCGCCGTTCGTCGCGCAGCTGGGCGGGGCGCCCGCGCTCGCCGCAGCGGCAGGGCTCGAGTGGATCGCGTTCCTCGTCCTCGCCGCCGCCGCGGTCGCGCTCGCGGCCATCGACCTCGACGTCCACCGCCTGCCGGATCGGATCGTGCTCCCGACGGGTGCCACCGGGCTCGTGCTGCTCGGTGCGGCGGACGTGCTCCGCGGCGACCTCGTCTCGGCGGGTGTCGCAGCGGCCGGTGCCGGCGGCGCCGCCCTGCTGTACGCCGTGCTGTGGTTCGTCAAGCCGGGAGGCATGGGCCTCGGCGACGTGAAGCTGGCGGCGGTCCTCGGGCTGTTCCTCGGCCAGCTCGGTGTCGCGCCGCTCGTCGTCGGCGTCGCCGCCGGGTTCCTGCTCGGTGCGGTGTTCGGCGGGGCGCTGCTGGTGCTCCGCCGTGCGACGCGCTCCTCCGGCATCCCGTTCGGGCCGTGGATGCTCGCAGGCGCATGGGTCGGCGTGCTCGCCGGCGACCCGCTCGCGCACGTCTACCTGGCCCTCTGCGGCCTCACGTGACCCGTTCGGGCGTTCCCCCAACTGGGAACTCGCCGAGCGAGGCCGGCTCCCCGACACTGACACCGATTCCCTGAGCGAAAGCGACCACGAACACCATGACCAAGACGATCGTCGGGCTGGACTTCGGCCACGGCGTCATCCGCGGCGCGGAGGTGCTGCCGGCGCACGGGCGCCAGCGCGCCACGCTCGTGCGGTACCAGGAGATCCCGGTGCCCCACGACGCGATCCGCGAAGGCGTCGTCGTCGACGAGGACGCGGTCGTGGGGGCGCTCGAGAACCTGCGCGGCTCCGCCGGCTTCGGGACGCGCCGCGCGGTGCTCGGCATCGGCGGCCAGCAGGTGCTGATCCGCGAGCTCGTCATGCCGGCGATGCCCGCCGACGCGCTGCGCGACGCGCTGCCGTTCAAGGCGCAGGACCTCCTGCCGCTGCCCGTCGAGGACGCCGTCCTCGACTTCTACCCGATCGAGGAGGTCGAGGACGCCGACGGCCCCTCCCTCCGCGGTCTGCTCGTCGCCGCGACGAAGCAGTCGGTCGTCGCCAACATCCGAGCCGTCAAGCGGGCCGGGTTCAAGGTCGTCGACGTCGACCTGATCCCGTTCGCCATCGTCCGCGCGCAGCCCGAGGAGAGCCGGAGCGGCGTGCAGCTGTTCGTGCACGTCGGTGCGACCTCGACGAGCGTCGTCGTCACCGACGCCGGGGTGCCCCAGTTCGTCCGGCTGCTGCCGAACGGCGGCGAGGACCTGACGACCGCGCTCGTCGACCAGCTCGGCCTGCGTGCCGACCGGGCCGACGACATGAAGCGCCGGTACGGCATCAAGGCCGATCCGTCCGATCTCCAGTCCGACTTCGTCGCGCGAGTCAACGCGGAGGGCGCGCGCGACATCGTGCAGGCCGCCCGCTCGACCGTCGCCTTCTTCGAGCACGCCAGGGAGGAGGCCGGTACGGCCGTCACCGGCGTGGTGCTGAGCGGCGGCGGCTCGCAGCTGCGCGGGCTCGCCGAGGAGATCGCGGGCGCCACCGGGCTGCCGGTGAGCGCGGGTCGCGGCGACGCGGGCATCCGGGTCGGCGCCCAGGTCGACGAGGTCGCCCTGCTCGCCTCCGGCGTCGTGCCGGCGGTCGCCGTCGGCCTCGCGCTGCGGGGTGCCGCATGAGCGCCGAGAGCACCGGGGTCCTCGCCCGGCTCCGCCAGCCCGTCGGGGGCGCCCGCAAGGCACGCCAGCGGGTCGGCGGCACGCCCCAGGTCACCCTGCTCCCGCGCGAGGTCCGCGAGGCCGGAGCGATCGCGCGCCACCGGCGCGCCCTCGTCGCCCTCGTCGTCGCGGTCGCGGTCGCGGCCGGGATCGGCGTCGCCGCCGCGCAGCAGGTCGACACCTCCTCGCAGCAGCGACTCGCCGACGCGCAGGCGCGGGCCCAGGCCCTCGCCGTGCAGACCGCGAAGTTCCAGGACATCCGGAAGCTCGAAGCGCAGATCGCCGCGGGCAAGGCCGCGGTCCGGGTCGGCAGCTCGACGATGATCGACTGGCAGACCCAGATCGACGCCATCGAGGCGGGGCTGCCGAGCGGCTACACGGTCACGAACATCAGCGCGAACGGTGCGACGCCGCTCGTGGCCTACCCGCAGGGGAAGAGCCTCCTCGAGCCGGCGCGCGTCGCGACGATCTCGATCACGGTGACCTCGAGCACCTTCGGCCCGGAGTTCTCCGCCTGGATCCACAGCCTGGGGTCGGTGCCCGCCTATGCGGACTCGACGAGCACCACGAGCTACGACACCTCCACGAGCACGTACACGACGGTGCTCACCGTGCACCTCACTCCGAAGGCCCTCGCGGCCGGGACCTGGACGGCCCTGAAATGAACCCCTCCCTGCTCTGGAAGCTCGGCGCGGGCGTCGCCGTCCTCGCGATCTGCGGAGGTGCCGTCGTGCTCGGCGTGCAGCCCTCGCTCGCGCGGGCCGCCGCCGCGGACGCCTCCACCGCCCAGCTGCAGCAGGCCAACGCGAGCTCCCAGGTCGAGCTCGGCCGGCTGTCGGCGCTCGCCGCGAAGCAGTCCACCCTGCAGGCGCAGAACGCCCGGCTCGCCGCGGCCGTGTCGGGCTCCCTGCTGCTCAGCACCTTCTCCAAGCAGGTGCGGGACACCGCCGCCGCCGACGGCGTCTCCATCACGTCGCTGGCCGTCGCGACCGCGAACGACTACGTCCCGCCCGTCGTCCCGGCGACCTCGAGCAGCACGACCTCGACGCCTTCGCCCGCGCCCACCGCCGCGCCGGCAGCGCCTCCGGCCGCCGCGACCGGCGTGTTCGGGAAGACCGATCCGCTGATCACGGGCAGCGACTTCGCGGTCATCCCGATCACGGTCACCGTCACCGGCACCGAGTCGTCCAGCGTGACCTTCGCGCAGGACCTGCAGCAGATGGCCAGGATGTTCGCGGTGGACACCGTGACGTACGCCAGGGGGAGCGGCGCGGGGACGCCGCCGACCACGACCATCAGCGGCAACATCTACGCGCTGAAGAGCTGACCCGGCCCGATCGGCACCCGTCGCCGTACCGCCCGCAGAACCCCTCCCGTAGGCTCGTCGGGCCACGACGAAGGGACCTCGAGATGGCCGAGCCCACCACGCCTGCGGGCGACCCAGGCGCTGGGGATCCCCGCGCCGCGGACGCCAGGACGACCCCGGAGTCGGATGCGGAGCTGCTCGCGCCGCCCACCGACGAGGAGCTCGCCGCGACCGGGGAGCCGAGCGCGGAGGAGATCCACGCGGCGGCCGCAGGATCGCGCGCCGAGGAGCCTGTGCAAGCCGACACCCGGCCCGCCGAGCCGGAGGCGGCGCCCGGCGCCGCCCGAACCGCGCCCGCTCCCGAGCCCGCGACCCCGGTCGAGACGGAGCGGGACCGGCCGGTCGCGACCCCCGTCGCGGCGCCGGAGGGGAGGGGCCCGGCCGAGCCCGCCACCGCCGTCGCACCGGCGCCCGCTCCTGCGCAGGAGCAGGCGCCGATCGCCCCGGCGGCCGAGGCCGCCCCGCCGCCCAGGGGGCGCGGCAACCGGCTCGTCGGCACGGCGTGGGTCCTCCTCGCCGCGGGACTGTTCGAGGTGCTCTACTTCGGCGTCCTCGGCCTGATCGTCCTCCTGCTCGGCGGTGCCGGCGCGGTCGTGCCCCAGCTGACGAACCTCGCGGCCTACCCGTTCTCGTGGCTGCCGGTGCTCTTCTTCTTCCTCTTCTTCGAGCTCACGGTGCTGCTCTTCAACCGCGCCGGCCGCTTCGCCTACGTGGTCGCGAGCCTGATCGTCGGGTTCCTGGTCTACGTCGTCTCGGTGCTGCTCATCTCGATCATGATCGGGGGAGGGATCGGCGACACGGCGACGCTCGCGAGGGCGTTCGAGTCGCCGGAGTTCGTGTTCACCGGCCTCGTCGCGCGCGAGGTGATGCTCTGGACCGGGTTCGCGATCGGCTCGCGCGGCATCCGGGTGCGTCGCCGCAACTCCGACGCCCGTGCCCGGTACGACGAGGAGCTCGCCGACGACCGGGTCTGAACCGCGGGCCGGAGGCGGCGTCGCGATCCTCCTCGCGCTCGGCTGGGCCGCCGCCGTGGTGGCGGCCAACGGATTCGTGAGCCTGCTCGCGGACCTGGAGGTGGAGGCCGTCCACGGTGCCGGTCCGCTCGCCGAGCCGGTCGGCGTGGCGGTCGCGACCCTCGCGATCGCGGCCAGGATCGCCCGCGCGACCGCCAGGAGCGTCCTCCTGCCGGTGGCGTGCGCGCTCATCGCCGCGGTGGCGCTGATCCTCGTGCCGGCCGTCGTCGCCGCGATCATGAGCGATCCCGGGACCGGCTTCCTCGTGCTCGGCCGCGGCGCCGTCTCCGTCTTCACGCTCGCCGACGCCCTGCTCGCCGCGCTCGCCGGCCTCATCGCGCTGGTCGTGGTCCGGGCGCGCGCGGCCGGAGCCGGCCGGCTGCGCTGGCCGTGGGAGCGCGACGACGAGCCCTGACGGGGCCGACCCGCCGGGCGTGTTTGATCCCCCTCCCGAGTGCGGGTACTATCTGTTCGGTTGTGTGCCGCTCGCCGGTGCACGCATGTCCCGCGAAGGCCCTGGCGCCCGTGTGCGGGACCAGCGCGGATGCGAGTCATCCGCTTCGACCGTCCGGCACCCGTGTGCGGTGCCGGGTCACCCGCCAGGGTGATGCCCCGGGAAAGACAGCCCGTCCGTGCGGACGGTGCACAACAGAGAACCCGCCTCACGGCGGCGAGGAGTCAGCAGAGTGCCCACCATCCAGCAGCTGGTCCGCAAGGGCCGCACGCCGAAGGTCGTCAAGACCAAGGCGCCCGCGCTGAAGGCGAACCCGCAGCAGCGCGGCGTCTGCACCCGCGTCTACACGACCACGCCGAAGAAGCCGAACTCCGCGCTCCGCAAGGTCGCGCGCGTGAAGCTCTCCAACGGCACCGAGGTGACCGCCTACATCCCGGGTGAGGGGCACAACCTGCAGGAGCACTCGATGGTGCTCGTGCGCGGCGGCCGTGTGAAGGACCTGCCCGGCGTGCGCTACAAGATCGTGCGCGGCGCGCTGGACACCCAGGCCGTCAAGAACCGCAAGCAGGCCCGCAGCCGCTACGGCGCCAAGTTGGAGAAGAAGAAGTAATGCCTCGCAAGGGACCCGCACCGAAGCGCCCGGTCGTCGCCGACCCGGTGTACTCCGCCCCCGTCGTGAGCCAGCTGGTCAACAAGATCCTGGTCGACGGCAAGAAGGGCCTCGCCGAGCGCATCGTCTACGGCGCGCTCGAGAACGTGGCGCAGAAGAACGGGCAGGACGCCGTCACGACGCTGAAGAAGGCGCTCGACAACGTGCGCCCGACCATCGAGGTCAAGAGCCGCCGCGTCGGTGGCTCGACCTACCAGGTCCCGGTCGAGGTCAAGCCGCACCGCGCGAACACGCTCGCGCTCCGCTGGCTCACCTCCTACGCGAAGGCCCGGCGCGAGAAGTCGATGACCGACCGCCTCACGAACGAGATCCTCGACGCGTCGAACGGCCTCGGCGCCGCGGTGAAGCGCCGCGAGGACACGCACAAGATGGCCGAGTCGAACCGCGCCTTCGCGCACTACCGCTGGTAGTCCGGAACACGCACCTCCACCGCGGCCGCGGCTCCGTCCACCGGACGGGGTCCGCGGCCTCGGGCATGAAACGGGGCGCTGACGCGTTGCCCATCGGGCAAGCACACGCAGCAGCGCTCAACACTTCTTTCGAAAGGTTCCCCCGTGGCAGTCGCCCAGGACGTCCTCACCGACCTCAACAAGGTCCGCAACATCGGGATCATGGCGCATATCGACGCCGGCAAGACGACGACGACCGAGCGCATCCTCTTCTACACCGGCATCACCCACAAGATCGGCGAGGTGCACGACGGTGCCGCGACGATGGACTGGATGGCGCAGGAGCAGGAGCGCGGCATCACCATCACGTCCGCTGCGACGACGTGCTTCTGGAACAACAACCAGATCAACATCATCGACACGCCCGGCCACGTGGACTTCACGGTCGAGGTCGAGCGGTCCCTGCGCGTCCTCGACGGCGCGGTCGCGGTCTTCGACGGCAAGGAGGGCGTCGAGCCCCAGTCCGAGACCGTCTGGCGCCAGGCCGACAAGTACAACGTCCCCCGGATCTGCTTCGTCAACAAGATGGACAAGCTCGGCGCGGACTTCTACTTCACCGTCGACACGATCGTGAACCGCCTCGGCGCGAAGCCGCTGGTCATCCAGCTGCCGATCGGTGCGGAGAGCACCTTCGAGGGTGTCGTCGACCTGGTCGAGATGCGCGCGCTCACGTGGCGCGGCGACGCCAAGGGCGATGTCCAGATGGGTGCGAAGTACGCCATCGAGGAGATCCCCGCCGACCTGCTCGAGAAGGCGCAGGAGTACCGCGAGAAGCTCATCGAGACGGTCGCCGAGTCCGACGACGCGCTGCTCGAGAAGTTCTTCGGCGGCGAGGAGCTCACGGTCGCCGAGATCAAGGGCGCCATCCGCAAGATGACGGTCAACAGCGAGCTGTACCCGGTGCTCTGCGGTTCCGCGTTCAAGAACCGCGGCGTGCAGCCGATGCTCGACGCGGTCGTCGACTACCTCCCGAGCCCGCTCGACGTGCCGGCGATCGAGGCGCACGACCCGCGCGACGAGGAGAAGGTCATCCTCCGTCACGCCGACGCGAACGAGCCGTTCTCGGCGCTCGCGTTCAAGGTCGCGGTGCACCCGTTCTTCGGCCGCCTCACCTACGTCCGGGTCTACTCCGGTCACATCGAGGGCGGCAGCCAGGTCATCAACTCGACCAAGGGCAAGAAGGAGCGCATCGGGAAGATCTTCCAGATGCACTCCAACAAGGAGAACCCGGTCGACGGCGTCTCGGCCGGCCACATCTACGCGGTGATCGGCCTCAAGGACACGACGACGGGCGACACCCTGTCGGACGTGAACGAGCAGGTCGTCCTCGAGTCGATGACGTTCCCCGAGCCGGTCATCGAGGTCGCGATCGAGCCGAAGACCAAGGCGGACCAGGACAAGCTCGGCACCGCGATCCAGAAGCTCGCCGAGGAGGACCCGACCTTCCGCACCGAGCAGAACCGCGAGACGGGCCAGACCATCATCAAGGGGATGGGCGAGCTCCACCTCGACATCCTGGTCGACCGCATGAAGCGCGAGTTCAACGTCGAGGCGAACGTCGGCAAGCCCCAGGTGGCCTACCGCGAGACCATCAAGCGCCCCATCGAGCGCTACGACTACACCCACAAGAAGCAGACCGGTGGTTCCGGCCAGTTCGCGAAGGTGCAGATCGCGCTCGAGCCGCTCGAGGTCACGGCGGAGACGACCTACGAGTTCGAGAACAAGGTCACGGGTGGTCGCGTCCCGCGCGAGTACATCCCCTCGGTCGACGCGGGCATCCAGGACGCGATGCAGGTGGGCGTGCTCGCCGGCTTCCCGACGGTCGGCGTGAAGGCGACGCTGCTCGACGGCGGCTACCACGAGGTCGATTCGTCCGAGATGGCGTTCAAGATCGCCGGTTCGATGGCGTTCAAGGAGGCCGCGCGCAAGGCGTCGCCGGTGCTCCTCGAGCCCGTCATGGCCGTCGAGGTCAGGACCCCGGAGGAGTACATGGGCGACGTGATCGGCGACCTGAACTCCCGTCGTGGGCAGATCCAGGCGATGGAGGACGCCTCCGGCGTGAAGGTCGTCACCGCGAAGGTGCCGCTGTCGGAGATGTTCGGCTACGTCGGCGACCTGCGGAGCAAGACCTCCGGCCGCGCCGTGTACTCGATGCAGTTCGACAGCTACGCCGAGGTCCCGAAGAACGTCTCCGACGAGATCGTTCAGAAGAACAAGGGTGAGTGATTGTCGGGGCCGGTGGCGGTGACGTCCCGGCCCCCGCTCCTCGCCTCAGGGCGCGGGAGCGCCCCGCCGGCCGATGCCGGCGAAACGCGAAGCCGCGCCAGCGGCGCAGCAGGGGTTCGGACGGGGGCGGCGAAGCCGCTCGCGGCGGAAACCCTCCCGTAATAAACCGGGTATCCTCGACCGGTCGTTTCCTGCGCAAACCCGCGCCTCTACGACCGAGGTAGGACACCTCGACCAACAGTCCCGAGGAGGACATCAGTGGCCAAGGCCAAGTTCGAGCGCACCAAGCCGCACGTGAACATCGGAACGATCGGGCACGTCGACCACGGCAAGACGACGCTCACCGCCGCCATCACCAAGGTGCTGCACGACAAGTACCCGACGCTGAACACGGCGAGCGCGTTCGACCAGATCGACAACGCTCCCGAGGAGCGCCAGCGCGGTATCACGATCAACATCTCGCACGTCGAGTACCAGACCGAGAAGCGCCACTACGCGCACGTGGACGCCCCTGGCCACGCGGACTACATCAAGAACATGATCACCGGTGCCGCCCAGATGGACGGCGCGATCCTCGTGGTCTCCGCGACCGACGGCCCGATGCCGCAGACGCGCGAGCACGTGCTACTCGCCCGCCAGGTCGGCGTGCCCTACATCGTCGTCGCGCTGAACAAGGCCGACGTCGTCGACGACGAGGAGATCCTGGAGCTCGTCGAGCTCGAGGTCCGCGAGCTGCTCTCGAGCCAGGAGTTCGACGGCGACAACGCCCCGATCGTCCGCGTC
>NZ_JBQCGC010000102.1:0-8122 GCF_051956055.1 Amnibacterium sp. | reverse complement strand
GAGCAGCCCCGCGTTCGCGGCGTTGCCGATCGCGACGGTCGCCACGGGCACGCCGGTCGGCATCTGCACGATGGACAGCAGCGAGTCGAGCCCGTCCAGCGTCTTCAGCACCACCGGCACCCCGATCACCGGGAGCGTGGTCGCAGCGGCGAGCATGCCGGGCAGGTGCGCCGCGCCTCCCGCGCCCGCGATGACGACCTTGATGCCTCGGCCGGCCGCCGCCTGACCCCAGTCGAGCATCGCCCGCGGGGTGCGGTGCGCGGACAGCACACGCGCCTCGTACGGCACGTCGAAGCGGTCGAGCATCTCCGCGGCGGCGCGCATCGTGGGCCAGTCGGAGTCGCTCCCCATCGCGATGCCGACGACCGGGGCCTCCGCGTTCACCACCCCTCGATCGTATCGGCGCGCGGACGAGTGACGCGGGGCTCAGTCCTCGAAGAACGCGGCCGCGGCGCGCGCGATGAACACGGCGTCGTCGAGGTCCTCACCGGAGGCGGTCACGTGCCCGATCTTGCGCCCCGGACGCGTCGCCTTGCCGTAGAGGTGCAGCTTCGCCGTGGGCTGGTCGGCCATGAGGCGCGGCACGCGCGAGTCGAGATCGCCGTCCGCCGGTCCGCCCAGGACGTTCACCATCGCGCTCCACGGTGCGCGCGCCTCCGGGCTGCCGAGCGGCAGGTCCAGGACGGCCCTGAGGTGCTGCTCGAACTGGCTCGTCACGGCCCCGTCGATGGTCCAGTGACCGGAGTTGTGCGGGCGCATGGCGAGCTCGTTGACGAGCACCCGCTCGTCGGTCGTCTCGAACAGCTCGACCGCGAGCACCCCGGTCACGCCGAGGGACGTGGCGACCGTGTGCGCGATCTCGCGGGAGACCCGCTCGGTCACCGCGGTGGTCCGCGGCGCCGGCGCGAACACCTCGCGGCAGACGCCGTCGCCCTGCACCGTCTCGACGAGCGGCCACAGTGCCACGTCGCCGGAGGGCCTGCGGGCGACGAGCTGGGCGAGCTCGCGCTGGAAGTCGACGACCTCCTCCGCGAGGAGCGGCCCCTCCGCGAGCCAGTCGTCCGCCTCGTGCGGCGCGGACACGACGCGCACGCCGTGCCCGTCGTAGCCGCCGCGGGGGGTCTTCACGATCGCGCGGCCGCCCACCCGCTCGAGGAAGTCGGCGAGGGCGGCGGCGTCCTCGACCTCCGCCCACTCCGGCTGCGGGACCCCGAGCTGCTGCAGGCGCCGGCGCAGCACGAGCTTGTCCTGCGCGTGCTGGAGCGCGTCCGGACCCGGGCGCACCGCCACCCCCGCGTCGACGAGAGCCCGCAGCACCGGCTGGGGCACGTGCTCGTGATCGAACGTGACGACGTCGACGTCCCGGGCGAACGCGAGCACGGTGTCCAGGTCGGTGTAGTCCCCGACCGTCGTGACCGCGATGCGCGCGGCGGCGTCCTCCGACTCCCCGAGCACCGCGATGTCGACACCGAGCTCGACCGCAGGCGGCACCATCATCCGGGCCAGCTGCCCCCCACCGATCACTCCGACGCGCACGGCTCGGCTCCCTTCCGTTCAGTCTGCGGCCACGATCTCTTGCCGATCGTCCAGCAGGGCGACACCCGACACCGACCCCGCATGACCTATTCTGCGGCGGCGGCCCATGCCGGACGATCCGTCCGCGGGCAGGAGGAGGCGGCATCCGGTGCGTGCACTCGTTCGGCACCCGATCACCGGTCAGCTCACGAAGTTCGCGCTCGTGGGCGGCGTGGGGTTCGTCGTCGACACCGTGTCGTTCACCCTGCTGCGGCTCAGCCCCGCCTTCGCGGGCAGCCCGATCAAGGCCGGCATCATCTCGACGACGCTCGCGATCGCCGCGAACTGGATCGGGAACCGGTACTGGACCTTCGGTCCGCACCGCAGCACCCGGGGCGTCGCCGAAGCCGTCGAGTTCCTCGCGGTCAGCCTGCTCGGCATGCTCGTCGCCCTCGGCTGCCTGGCGGTCTCGCACTACGTCCTGGGGCTCCAGTCGGTGCTCGCCGACAACATCTCGAAGAACGTCGTCGGGCTGATCCTCGGCTCGATCATCCGGTTCGCCCTGTACCGGTACTGGGTGTACCACCCGGGTCGGCGGAACCGCGTGGCCGCGAAGGGCGACGCACCCGCGACTGTCGACTGACGGCGGTCAGCCCGCCGCGCCGCGCTCGATGAGCTCGGCGATCGCCCGGTGCACGAGCTTCGCCCTGGGCACGTCCCGGAGGATCATCGTGCCCTCCGCGCCGGCGTGGACGATGACGTCGCCGCTGCCGGTGAGCAGCTGGAGCGGGCGGCGGCGGAGCACCGCGTCGGAGGCGCGGGAGAGCGAGAACTCGGTGCGCTCGCGGACCAGGAAGCCCTGGGTCACGATGAGGCGCCGGGTGGTGATGACCGTCAGCCGGTTCAGCCAGAAGACGAGCGGCAGCACCGACAGCAGCACGGTGAGCCCCGCGGCCACGATCGGCAGGGCCGTGTTGAGCCACGCCGCGGGCATCCGCTGCCACCAGTACCCGGTGCCGAACGCGATCGCGATGAAGAAGATCGCGGGCCAGACGAGGTGCCTGCCGCTGCGGCGCAGGCGCACGATCACCTGCTCCGGCGCCTCCCTGGGCGGCGGCGCGGACGTGGGCCGACGCTCCGTGCGCACGCGCGTAGCACCTCCGACCCCCGCTGACACGCCCTATTCATAGCGCAGGTGCTCGACATCCCCGCTGGCGCACGCCGTGGAGCCGAGGACGGGCCCCCGATCGACGACGACCCGCCCCTCGAGGTCGATGTCGACCGCCTCGCCGACGATGGGGTCGCCCGTCGACGTGACCCGCACGCGACGCCCGACCGTGTCGCTGACCGCGAGCACCGCGGCTCGCAGCCCGCTGCCCTCCGGGTCCCCTCCCGCGGCCTCGAACGCCGCGACGAGCGGGAGGAGCCGGCGGAGGTACGCGGCGATCAGCAGATCGGGTGCGGTGGGGCCGCCCTCCGCGGCGAGCGACGTCGCGGTCGGCACGGGCAGCGCCTCCCGGCGCGCGGTGTGGTTGAGCCCCGCCCCGATCACCACCCCCTCGCGACCCGGCAGCGCCTCCGCGAGCACCCCGCACACCTTCCGCCCCGCGATGAGCACGTCGTTCGGCCATTTCGCGCGCGCCGCGACGCCGAGCCCGACGAGCGCCTGCGTCATCGCGGCCCCGGCCGCGAGCGAGACCCATCCGAGCCGCTCCGGCGGCAGGCGGGGCCGGAGCAGCACCGAGATCGCGAGCGAGTCCCCCGGTCCCGCCGACCACGACCGGCCGAGCCGCCCCCGGCCGGACGTCTGGTGGTCGGTCACGAGCACGCTCGGCGCGGGCCACGCCTCCGCCGTCGCGAGGCGCACGAGCTCCGTGTTCGTGGAGCCCACCTCCGGCAGCACGACGAGGCGGGCGACGAGCGAGGCGCTGTCCGGCAGGTCCATGCGGGCAGGGTACGAGGCCCTGACGCGCGGCTAGGCTCGCTCCCCGTGACGGACTCAACGGGGGCGGCGCCGACGACGGTGACGACGGCCGAGCGCCTTGCGGATCTGAAGGATCGCTATCACGAGGCGGTCACCGCCAGCGGGCAGGCCGCGATCGAGAAGCAGCACGCGAAGGGCAAGAAGACCGCTCGCGAGCGCATCGCGGAGCTCCTCGACCACGGCACCTTCGTCGAGCTCGACGAGTTCGTCCGGCACCGCACCTCCGCGTTCGGCATGGACGCGAAGCGCCCGTACGGCGACGCGGTGGTCACGGGCATCGGCGAGATCCACGGACGCCAGGTCGCCGTGTACAGCCAGGACTTCACGATCTTCGGCGGATCGCTCGGCGAGGTCGCGGGCGAGAAGATCATCAAGGTGATGGAGCACGCCCTGAAGACGGGCGTGCCGATCATCGGCATCCTCGACTCCGGCGGCGCCCGGATCCAGGAGGGCGTCGTCGCGCTCGGCAAGTACGGCGAGATCTTCCGCCGCAACACCGCCGCCTCCGGGGTGATCCCGCAGATCTCGATCGTGATGGGCCCCGCGGCCGGCGGGGCGGTGTACTCCCCGGCGCTCACCGACTTCGTGATCATGGTCGACAAGACCAGCCAGATGTTCGTCACCGGGCCCGACGTGATCAAGACGGTCACGGGCGAGGACGTCGGGATGGAGGAGCTGGGCGGCGCGCTCACCCACAACACCCGCTCCGGCGTCGCGCACTACCTCGCCTCCGACGAGGACGACGCGCTCGACTACGCCCGCACCCTGCTCGGGTACCTGCCGGACAACAACCTGACGGACGCGCCCGTGTACGCCTCCACCGCCCAGCTCGAGGTGACGGACGGCGACCGGCGCCTCAACACCCTCATCCCGGACAGCCCGAACCAGCCGTACGACGTGCACGAGGTGATCGAGGCGCTCGTGGACGACGGCGAGTTCCTCGAGACGCAGCCGCTCTACTCCCCCAACATCGTCGTCGGGTTCGGGCGCGTGGAGGGCCGCTCGGTCGGGATCGTGGCGAACCAGCCGTCCGCCATGGCGGGCACGCTGAACATCGACGCCGGCGAGAAGGCCGCGCGGTTCGTGCGCTTCTGCGACGCGTTCTCCATCCCCATCCTCACCCTCGTCGACGTGCCGGGCTACCTGCCCGGAACCGACCAGGAGTGGACCGGCGTGATCCGCCGCGGCGCGAAGCTGCTCTACGCGTACGCGGAGGCGACCGTGCCGCTCGTCACCGTCATCACCCGCAAGGCGTACGGCGGGGCGTACATCGTCATGGGCTCGAAGCAGCTCGGCGCGGACCTCAACTACGCGTGGCCCACCGCCGAGATCGCGGTCATGGGCGGCCAGGGCGCCGTCAACATCCTCTACCGCGGCGAGATCCGGAAGGCGGAGGCCGCAGGCGAGGACGTCGACGCCGTCCGGACCCGCCTCGCGAACGAGTACACGTACAACGTCGCGAGCCCGTTCCTCGCCGCCGAGCGGGGAGAGCTCGACGGCGTCATCGAGCCCGCCTCGACGCGCATCACGATCACGAAGGCGCTCCGCGCGCTGCGCACCAAGCGGGCCTCCGTGCCGCCGAAGAAGCACGGGAACATCCCGCTGTGAGCGACGGGCCCGACGGGGCGAGGCCGATCCAGGTGCTCGCCGGTTCGCCGACCGACGAGGAGACGGCGGCGATCGCCGCGCTGTTCAGCGGCCTGCTGCTCGAGCGCTCGGCCTCCTCCGACCCGCTGCCCGAGACGCCCGTGCGCAGCGCGTGGGACCGGACCCGGCGCCCGCTCCGGGGCCCGTGGCCCGCCGAGAAGCACTGGCAGGACCGCTGATCAGGGCCTGATTCCACCATCACCCCCGAACAGGGGGCGGCAGGAGGACGAACCGCGGGGATTTGTACCCCGAAAGTCCCCCATCAGGCCGACTGTGAATCCGCTTGGAATGGCGCACACTGGTCTCACCACCGTCGCCGACCCACGGCGACGCAACCGGGCAGAAGCCGAGTCGGGTAACTCGGCGCTCGGCAGTGGGCGGGATGTTTTCGGGTTGTCCCGCCGACTCGGGGTGCACAGGGGCCGGTCTGGGGAGACCGGCCCCTTTCCCGTTGCCGATGGTCTTCGAAGCGCAAGCGCGGCGACCGAGCACATCAGCAGGACTCAGCACCGACAGCAGGACTGGAACGCCGTCTGTGTCCTGCTGTGGCTCCTGGATCCTGCTGTCGTGCTCCGAAATGGTCAGACGGAGGCGGGCTCCGGGCGCGGGAGCTCCAGCCACAGGTCGACCTCTTCGCCCTCGTCCTCGAGCCCCAGCGCGGCGGCGACCTCGTCGATCGTGATCGCGACGACCGTCACCGACTTCCCCGACGTCTTCGGCGCGGTGCGGATCACGATCCGGTCCGAGGTCAGCCTGCTGATCGCCTCCGCGACCTGATCCAGGATCGGCTCCATGAGCAGCGGGTCGATGTCGTCGAGCCCGCCGTCGTCGAGCACCTGCACGAACGCGCCTCGGCGACGGTGGGCGATGACCTGATCGCGGAGGGCCTCGTTCAGGAGGCGCCGCCCACGGATCTCGTCGCGGATGGTCTGCTCGAGCACGCGGCACTCGGCCCGCGCGTCCTCGTCGAGGTCGCCGTCGACCTCGGCGATGTGCCGGAGCATCGGGAGCGCCACGCGGCTCGTCTGCGTGAGCCGCACCTGCCGCTCGAAGTGGTGCGCGTCCTGCGCCGCCTGCCACTCCACCGCCTCCCGCTCCGAGCGGGCGAACTGCTGGATGTCGCGCATCGCGTGGGAGAGCGAGCGGACACCGAAGTACGCGGCGGCGACCCAGAGCAGCATGGGGACGGCACCGAACCGGACCGCAGCCGCCGGACCGGCCCAGACGAGGGTCTGCGCGAGCACCAGGGCGGTCCCGATCCACGCGTGCGTCGTCCTGCGGCGCAGCATCGTGAGCACGAGCAGGCAGCCGGCGGCCGCGACGTACCAGTGCTCGTCGCCGTCCTTGCCGGTGCCCGCCATGCTGCTCGCGCAGAGCAGCGCCATCGCGAACGAGACCCCCGCGTTGATCCCGGAGACGAGCGGCGACATCGCCGCACCACGGTCGACGAGCGTGAGCACGAAGGCGACCGCGAACAGCGCGAGCGCGATCGCGACGCGCGTGGGATGCACGGCGTCGGCCATCGACGTCACGCCGTTCAGCACGGCGCCCGCGGCGACGGCGACCGCGAGCAGCGCGATCAGCGGGCGCGGCAGCGGGATCATGCGAACACCGTCTCGTCGTCCGCGGAGGACGCCTCGGGGGCGGTCGCCCCCGCGGGCCACGACAGCACGAACTCGGTGCCCTCGCCGAGCGCGGTCCGCAGATCGACGGCGCCGCTCACCCGGCTCATCCGCTCGATGATCGACACCCGGAGCCCGAGTCGCTCCGACGCGACCTTCGCGGGGTCGAACCCGCGCCCCTTGTCCTCGACGTGCACGCACACCGCGCCCTCGTCGCCGCCCTTGACGACCACCGAGCGCGGCACCTCGGGGCCGCCGGCGTGCTTGACGCTGTTCGTCATCGCCTGCACCGCCGCGGACACGATCGCGTCGGCGACGTTCTCCGGCAGGTACCGGTCCTTGACGTCCTTGGACGCGAACGAGAACCGGTCCGCGACCGCGCCGGCGTCCTCCCGGATCCGCACGAGCAGCTCCGCGATCGGCACCTTCGGGCCGACGGAGGAGGCGACGGTCGCCCGCGACAGGACGCCCATGGTGTGCGCGGCCATCCGCGCCGCGAGCGCGCGCGCCTCGGGGGTCTGCGCAGCGGCCGCGGAGAGGAACGTGGTGAGCACCGAGTCGTGCACGAGGGCGTCGGTGCGGACCCGCTCGCTCTCGGTCGCCTCATCGATCTGCGCGTCGGCGTAGCGGCTGAGCGCCGCGCCCTGCGCGGAGTCGACCTGGCGGGCCGCGCGACGCACCGCGGACACCACGAGCAGCAGGGCGAAACCGACCTCGGAGGCGCTCGCGGCGTCGGTCAGCGCGGAGGCGAACGAGACCCCGCCGCCGATCGGCACGAACCGCTGCGCGCCGACGGTCGCGGAGACGACGATGACGTAGCCGACGGACACCGGCCAGCGCGCCGCGACGACGACCAGCGCGCTCGGGATCCCGGCCAGCGCGAACAGCCACGGCGACGAGGTGCCGGTGTACTGCCCGTCGACCGAGAGCGGCCAGAGCGCGAGGGCGCCGAGGTAGACGATGCCGACACCACCGAACACCGGGCGGGTCCACTGGTGCAGCAGCGCGGCCAGCGAGGCGACGGCGATGGCGCCGTAGACCGCGACCGCGATCATGAGCGTGACGCCCGGGTTCAGCAGGGGCCAGTCCTCGACCAGCTCGGGGATCGTGGTCGCCGCGAACAGGAGGCCGAAGAGGCTGACCATGCCCGCGAGCAGCATCTCGATGCGGCGCGAACCGATCGGTGCCAGCCCCATCTTGGCCGCGAGGTCGCGGCCGCGGGTGTCAGTCGTCATGGACGGGGGTGTCGGGATCGAGTCCGGGCAGGATCCCGTCCTCCACCGCCCGACGCAGCAGATCCACCTTCGTCGGCGCCGGACGCCCCACCTCGACGTACTTCACCCGGATCCGATCC
>NZ_JBQCGC010000101.1:0-22505 GCF_051956055.1 Amnibacterium sp. | reverse complement strand
ACGTTGCGCGAACCGGGGATCCCGCCACGCGCGTGCTCCGCCGGTGACCGGACGTCGATCAGCGTGGCCCCCTCGGCCAGCGCGGCGTCGAGCGCGTGCCACTGCACCGCCCGGGTCGCGCCGCTCGCGAGGTTCTCCGCCACGTAGCCCGCGAGGTTGATCGGATCCTTCGCGGAGGCGTACTGGGGTGCGTAGGCGAGCTCGAGCTCCGTCAGCTCCGAGGCGGTGAAGCCGGCGGTCATGGCGGTGGCGAGCACGTCGATGCGCTTGTCCACGCCGTCGCCGCCCACGATCTGCGCACCCAGCAGACGATCGGTCTCGGCGTCGATGAGCAGCTTCATGGCCATGCGCGCCGCGCCCGGGTAGTAGGCCGCGTGCGAGCCCGGGTGGGTGTGGACGACGCGGTGCGGGCGCCCCGCGTCGGTCAGCCGGCGCTCGCTCCAGCCGACCGTCGCGACGGTCAGGCCGAAGACGCCGATGATGGCCGTCCCGAGGGCGGGCCGTGCCGGGCGCGCCGTGCCCGCGATGGCGTCGGCCGCAGCCCGCCCGTGCCGGTTCGCGAGCCCCGCCATCGTGACGAGCGTCGGCTCCCCGTCGACGGCGTCCTGCTTCTCGACGCCGTCGCCGACGGCGAGGATCGCCGGGTCGCTCGTCCGCTGTTGCGCGTCGACCGCGATCCCGCCCCGCGGCCCGATCCTGAGCCCCGCCTCCTCCGCCAACCGCACGTCCGGCCGCACGCCCCTGGCGTCGATGACGAGATCCGTCGGCACCGACGTGCCGTCGTCGAGCACCACCGCGCCGTCACCCGCCGAGGCCACGGCGTGCTGCAGGAGCACCTGGACGCCGTTCCCCTCGAGCTCGCGCAGCACGGGCGCCGCCATCTCGGGGTCGAGCGGGGTGAAGACCTGGTCGCCGCGCTGCACGAGGGTCACCTCGAGCCCGCGCCTCCGCAGGTTCTCGACCGCTTCGAGCCCGATGAACCCGGCGCCGACGACGGTCGCGCGCCGGGCGCCGTGCTCGTCGATCGCGGCGACGACCGCGTCGACGTCGTCGATCGTGTGCAGGTTCCGCACGGGGACCCCTCCGGGCGCGAGGTCGTGCACCGGCGCGGCACCGGCGGCGAGCACGAGCGCGTCGTACGGCTCCTCGTACTCGACCCCGGACTCGAGGTCGCGCACCCGCACGCGCTTGGCCACGCGGTCGATCGCGAGCGCCTCGTGGCGGACGCGGACGTCGAGCGCGAACCGGGAGCGCAGCGACTCGGGCGTCTGCAGCAGGAGGTCCCGCCGGTCGCCGATCACGCCGCCGACGTAGTAGGGCAGCCCGCAGTTCGCGAACGAGACGTAGCCGCCGCGCTCGAGCACCACGATCTCGGCCGCCTCGTCGAGCCGTCGGAGCCTGGTCGCGGCGGACATCCCGCCGGCGACCCCACCGATCACCAGTGCCTTCATCCGATCCTCCTTCATCACCCGGGTCTCCTCCCGGCTCAGAGCGCGGCCAGCAGCCGGGTGAACTCGTCCGCCATGTCGAGCTGGCGCTGGAGCGCCGCACGACGCGCGGCCACGTCCTCGGCGAAGCCCGAGAGCCGCGCCCTCGCCTCGGCGTCGCTCGCGTCGGCGCGCACCGCGTCCACCGCCTCGAGGAGCGCCTTCATCTCGTCGAGGCGGTAGTCCAACGGCTTCATCCGGCGGATCAGCAGCAGCCGATCGACGTCGGCCTCGGTGTAGAGCCGGAAGCCGCCGTCGCTGCGCCCGGAGGGGACGACCAGCCCGACCTCGTCGTAGTGCCGGATCGTGCGGTGCGAGAGACCGGTCCGGTCGGCCACCTCGCCGATGTGCATCGAGGCCCCGGTCTCCGCCACGCGCGCCTCCCGCCCCCTCCCTACCCTCACGTGAGGGTAGAGTTTTCGTCATCGCCCGCGATCGAGGGCCCGGCCATTCTCGCCGGAGGCCCGAGCCGCAGCGACCGTGCGACGACGCACCGCCCGTTCCGTCCCTCCAAGAGCGCGCCCCGCCGCGCCCGTCAGGAGCATCCGATGCCGTCCACCCTGCGCCAGCTCGCCCTCGCCGCCGTGATCGGGGCACCCGAGCAGCACGACTCCGCCCGCGTCGTCGACGCCGTCCGACGCCCGCGCGTCCTGGTCCGCGAGCTGCTCGCCGGCCTCGTCGTCGGCCTCGCGCTGATCCCGGAGGCGATCTCCTTCTCGATCGTGGCCGGGGTCTCCCCGAGCGTCGGCCTCTACTCCTCCGTCGTGATGGCGATCGTCATCTCCATCGTCGGCGGCCGGCGGGCGATGATCAGCGCCGCCACCGGCGCGATCGCGCTCGTGGTCGCGCCCGTCGCACGCGAGCACGGGCTGCAGTACCTGCTGGCGACGGTGATGCTCGCCGGGCTCCTGCAGGTCGCGCTCGGCGCGATCGGGTTCGCGAAGCTCATGCGGTTCATCCCGCGCAGCGTGATGGTCGGGTTCGTCAACGCGCTCGCGATCCTCATCTTCATGGCGCAGCTGCCGCACCTCATCGGTGTGCCCTGGGCGGTCTATCCGCTCGTGGCGCTCGGCGTCGCGGTCATCGTGCTGTTCCCGCGGTTCACGCGGGCCGTGCCCGCGCCGCTCATCGCGGTCGTGGTGATCACCGTGATCACGGTCGCCGCAGGGGTGCACATCCCCACGGTGGGCGACGAGGGGTCGCTGCCGACCGGCCTGCCCGTGTTCGGGCTGCCGCAGGTGCCGCTCACGTTCGACACCCTGCGGATCATCGGGCCGTTCGCCCTCGCGGCGGCGCTCGTCGGGCTCGTCGAGTCGCTGATGACGGCCAAGCTCGTCGACGACATCACCGAGACCGGCTCGAACAAGTCCCGCGAATCGGTCGGGCAGGGCATCGCCCAGGTCGCCTCCGGGCTCTTCGGCGGTATGGGCGGCTGCGGGATGATCGGGCAGACGATGATCAACGTCCGCGGCTCCGGCGCGCGCACGCGGTTGTCCACCTTCAGCGCGGGGGTCTTCCTGCTGATCCTGATGGTCGTCCTGCACGACCTCGTCGGCGAGATCCCGATGGCCGCGCTCGTCGCGGTGATGGTGATGGTCTGCGTCGGCACGTTCGACTGGCACAGCATCCGCCCGGCGACCCTGCGGCGGATGCCGGTCGGCGAGACCGTGGTGATGGTCGTCACGGTGGTCGTCGTGGTGGCCACGAACGACCTCTCCATCGGGGTCGTGGTCGGCGTCGTCGCGGCGATGATCGTCTTCGCGCGTCGGGTCGCGCGCTTCGCCACCGTCGAGCGGACCGTGGACGACGCGGGCGAGGTCCGCTACCGGGTCGACGGCGAGCTGTTCTTCGCCTCCAGCAACGACCTCACGCACCGGTTCGACTACGCGGAGGACCCCTCCCCGGTCGTCATCGATCTCAGCGGATCCCACGTCTGGGACGCCTCCACCGTCGCCGCGCTCGACGCGATCGCGACGCGCTACGCGCGGCACGGCACCGAGGTCCGCATCGAGGGGATGAACGCCGCGAGCGAGCACTTCCACGGTCGGCTCACGGGGACGCTCGCGGGCGAGGACTGACCGTCCCCGCGCCGGCGGTCAGATCGCCGACCAGCCGCCGTCGCTCGGGAGCACGGCGCCGTTCACGTTCGTTGAGTCGTCGCTGAGCAGCCAGCAGATCGCCGCCGCGAGCTGGCCGGCCTCCGCGACCGGCGGCACCATGGCCTGGAGGAACGGGCCGATCCGCTGGGCGGCCGCCTGGGAGCGGAAGGGGGCCTCGATGTTCGTGGCGACCGGCCCCGGCGCGACCGCGTTGCAGCGCACGCCCTTCGGCGCGGTGAAGAACGCCGTGCTCCTGGTCAGCCCGATGATCGCGTGCTTCGAGGTCGTGTAGGCGGTGCCCGCCGCGGCACCGCGGAAGGACGCCTCCGACGCGACGTTGACGATGGACCCCTGCCCGGCCGCGAGCATCACCGGCAGCACCGCGCGGGTGAGGCGCATCGGCGCAGTGAGGTTCACGGCGAGCACGCGCTCCCACGTCTCGTCGTCGACCTCGTCGGGAGGCAGGAAGCCGTCCATGATGCCTGCCACGTTCGCCAGCCCGTCGATCCGGTCGCCCGCCGCCGCCAGCACGCGGTCGAGCACCGGGGCGTCGGCGAGATCGCCGTCCACGGTGCGGAGTCGGTCGTCCCCGATCGCCTCCCGGAGCGCGGCGAGCCTGCCGCCGTCCAGGTCGACCCCGATCACGGTCGCTCCTTCGCGATGCAGCCGCTCCGCGGTCGCGCGACCGATGCCCGACCCGGCCCCCGTGACGACGACCGTCTTGCCGTCGAACCGTCCCTGCACGTCCATGCCCGCTCCCGTCCTCTCCTCCGGGCGGGCCGTCCGCCCGCCGAGTCGGTGTCACCGGTTCACGGCGCCGTGTGTGACGGCCGCGCGGCCGCCGGTCGAGCCGGCGCCCACCTCCACCGCGGCTCAGCCTCGCCGCGGAGACGGGCGGGGAGGAGGGTCCTAGGTCACGCCGGATGGGGCGAAGGACTCCTGCGTCTCCGCGCGGAGCCGCCCTACCGTGCGCGAGACGAGGCGACGGAGCGTGGAGCGGAGGCGGCGATGGCCGGAGGTCGGGTGCAGGTCGTCCGCGAAGGCGGCCTCGGGTTCGTGGGGTTCCTGGCGTTCATCGGCGCCCTCGTGTACTTCCTGCAGCACCCGAACGGGTTCTGGGGCGTCATGCTCGGCATCGGGGAGGCCATCGTCTGGCCCGCGATCCTCGTCTTCCACGTCCTGCGGGTGCTCGGGGCGTGACGCACCCGGTCCCGCAGGAGGCGGACGAGGCCGGGTGCCTCAGGATCCGCTGGAGCTGGACTGGGGGGCGCCCCCGCCGGCGCTGACCCCGCCGCCCGAGCCGGACGATCCGGCACTCGAGGACTGCGCGGCGGCCGCGGCAGCGGCTGCCTTCGCCGCTGCCGCCGCTCTCGCCGCGGCCTCGGCCTTCGCCTTCTGCGCCGCTGCCGCCTGCGCGTTCGCCGCCTGGGTGGCCGCGATGCGATCCGCCTCCGCCTTCGCGGCCGCCGCCTTCTCCGCGACGGCCTTCGCAGCCGCCGCCTTCGCCGCCTCGGCGCGGTGGTGCTCGGCGATCGCGGCGGTCTTCGCAGCCGCCAGCGTCTTCTGGTCCTGGATCGCGCCGTACGCCCCGGTGCCGACCATCGCCGACCCCGCCACCGCGACGCCGGCCGCAGCCGTCGTCCAGATCCGTACGGCTCGCTTGCCGCGTTCCCGTGCCCGCATCGTCTCCCCGTTCGTCCGACACCCGTCGATCACGGCGTCGTCGGCGACCCCGCTGCGCAGCCGCCCATGATGCGGCATGCCGCACGCGACACGCCGGCGCGGCACCTTGGGATGCGCTCTGCGGACGGCCCCGCACCTTCGAGCGCTCGAAGACACCGCTACCGGAACGCGCGCAGCCCGGTGATCCGCTCCCCCAGCACGAGCGTGTGGACCTCGTCGGTCCCCTCGTAGGTCCGGACCGCCTCGAGGTTGCTGGCGTGCCGCATCGGCGAGAGGTCGAGGGTGACGCCGTTGCCCCCGAGCACGGTGCGCGCGGTCCGCGCGACGTCGATCGCGACCCGGGTGTTGTTGAGCTTCGCGAACGAGATCATGTGCGGCTCGAGCCTTCCCGCGTCCTTGGCCCGCCCGAGCCGCAGCGCCACGAGCTGCGCCTTCTGGATCTCGAGCGCCATGTCGACGAACTTCGCCTGGGTCAGCTGGAAGCCGGCGATGGGACGACCGAACTGCGTCCGCTCCTGGGCGTACGCCAGCGCGGTGTCGAAGCTGTCCCTGGCAGCACCGATGGCGCCCCACGCGATGCCGAAGCGGGCCTCGTCGAGGCACGAGAAGGCGGCGCGGAGCCCGCGCCCCTCCGGCAGCACCGCGCTCTCCGGCAGACGCACGCCATCCAGGGCCACGTCGCACTGGATGGACGCGCGCATGGCGAGCTTCCCCGTGATCGGCGTCGCGCTGAACCCCGGCGTCTCGGTCGGCACGAGGAACCCGCGGACGCCCTCCTCCGTCCGCGCCCAGATCACCGCGACGTCGGCGATGGACGCGAGGCCGATCCACCGCTTCGTCCCGTCGAGCACCCAGGCGTCCCCCTCCCGCCTGGCCGTGGTGCGCATCGCGGCCGGATCCGAGCCCGCCGAGGGCTCGGTGAGCCCGAAGCACCCGATCGCGTCGCCGCGGGCCATCCGCGGCAGCCACGTCGCCTTCTGCACCTCCGAACCCCATTTCGCGATCGCGGACATGGCGAGCGACCCCTGCACGGAGACGAACGTGCGGATGCCGGAGTCGCCGGCCTCCAGCTCCTGCGCCGCCAGGCCGTACTCCACGGCCGTCCGCCCGGCGCAGCCGTATCCGGAGAGGTGCATGCCGAGCAGCCCGAGCTCGGCGAGCTCCGGGATCAGCTCGACCGGGAACCGGGCCTCCTCGAACCAGCCGGCGATGCCCGGCCGGATCCTGCGGTCGACGAACTCCCGCACCGTCTCCCGCAGGGCGAGCTCCCGGTCGGAGAACTCGCCGTCGATGTCCAGCAGATCGCTCGCGCTGACCACGTCGTCGCTCCCGTCCTCGCCGGGGCGCCGATGCCCCGCGACGCTCCCATCATCGTGGGCGCGCGGTGCGCGAGCGCCGCCCGCCGTCACCCGGCGGCGGCGCTCCGCTTCCGCCGGGGCGCCGCCGACCTGGGCGGGTCGGCGCGCAGGTGATCGCGGACGGGGCCGAGCAGGGCGGCGAGGGACGCGACCTGCTCGTCGCTCAGGGGGGCGAGCAGGAGCCGCCGGATGATCTCGATGTGCCCGGGGAACACCGCGGCGAGTCGCTCCCGCCCGGCGTCGCTGAGGGTCACGACGACGCTGCGCTCGTCGTCGGAGGACGCGGACCTCGTCACGAGGCCCGCGCGCTCGAGCAGGCCGGCCTGGTAGGTCAGCCCGCTCCTGCTGTAGACGACGCCGTCGGCGAGGTCCGTCATCCTGGCGCTCCCCGACGGCGCGTCGCCCAGTGTGGCGAGCAGCTGGAACTGGACGTAGCTGAGGTCCCCCGCCTCCTTCAACTGCTGCTCGACCGCGTGTCGCAGCAGGCTGCTGACCTCGATCAGCGAGAAGTACGCGTCGAGCTGCACGGGCTCGAGGGCCGGACGGTCTGCCATGGCGCCATTCTTCCCGTCCGGCCCGGCGCACCGGAGGTGCCCGTCAGGCCTCCGCGGCGAGGACCACGACCTTGCCGCTGACGCCGCCGCCGACCGCCTCCTCGTGCAGGGCGGGGAGGTCGCGGAGACCGATCCGGCGGCCGACCTCGACCGTCAGCTCGCCCTCGTCGACGAGCGCCGCGAGCTGCGCCAGGCGATCGCGATCGCGGCGCACGAACACCGTCGCCCCCCGCACCCCGCGGGCGGGCGCATCGGGTGTCGGCATCCAGGCCGTCGTGCTGACCACCGCACCGCCGTCGCGCACGAGCGCCACCAGCGCGGCGAACCGCTCGGGTTCGATCGGCGCCAGATTGAGGAGCAGGTCCACCTGCCCGTGGACGGCGGCGAGGACGTCCACCGAGGTGTGGTCGACGACCTCCTCGGCGCCGGCCGCGCGGACCGCGGCGAGGCTGCGCGGGCTCGCCGTGGCGATCACCTGCGCACCGGCCCGCTGCGCGAGTCGGACCGCGTACTTGCCGACGACGCCGCCCGCGCCGACGACGAGCACCCGCTGTCCTGCCACGAGGCCGCCGTCGTCGAAGAGCGCCTGCCATGCCGTGAGCGCGACGGAGGGCAGCGCCGCCGCGTCCTCGAGCGGGATGCTCCTCGGCGCCGGCACCAGCGCGTCGGCCGGCGCCACGACGTACTCCGCCGCGCCGCCGTCGCGCTCCATCGGCAGGAATCCGAAGACGGCGTCGCCGACCGCGAGCCCCTCGACGTCGGGACCGACCGCGTCGACCGTTCCCGAGACGTCGTACCCCGGCACGTGCGGCAGCACCACCGGGATCGGCAGCGTCCCGGCGCGCATGCCCGCGTCCGCAGCGTTGAACGCGGACGCCGCGACGCGTAGCCGCACCTCGCCGGGTCCCGGGACCGGCTGCTCGATCTCCCCGTACTGCAGCACCTCAGGGCCGCCCACCCGCTCGAACCACACCGCTCGCATGACCACTCCTCATCGATTCTGCTTCACATTCGAAGCACTAGAGCACCATACCACCACTTCGAACTCGCAGCACTTGGGAGGCGCATCGTGGCGGAGCAGGCGCGCCCGGCCCTGCCTCGGCCCTCCCGGACCCCCACTCCGAGGGTGATCCGCCCCGAACGCGTAACCCGGCGCCCACCCGGAGCGATCTCCTTCCTGCGGGCGGGGACCCGTGATCCGGACGAAGGGGAATCGAATGCCCGTGCTCACCACGCTCATCGGCAGCAAGATCGTCGTGGGGGCCGTCGCCCTCTGCGCCGTCGGAGTCGGCGGGACCGCGGTCGCCGCCGCAGCCGACGTGCTGCCCGCGCCGATGCAGGCCGGAGCGCATCAGCTGATCGGAGCGCCGGCTCCCGGCGCCGACGACCAGGCCGCCGAAGCGACCGCGACCCCGACCACCGGGACGTCGACCGCGAGCGACGCGACCGCCGAGGCGACCGACCCGGCCACCGACCCGGCCACGGACCCGACGGCGGGCACCGACCCGACCGAGGCACCCACCGACGCCGCGACGCCCGAGCCGTCGGCGACCGACAGCACGGCACCGACCGTCGCGCCGGTCCTCGACGCGCACGGCCTCTGCACCGCGTTCGTCGCGGGCGGGCTGCCGGTCCACTCCGTCGCGTACGTGCGGCTCAGCACGGCGGCCTCCTCCACCGGCAGCAGCGACGTCGCCGCCTACTGCGCGACCGTCGGGGTGACCGCCCGCACCCACGAGGCCGAGCCCACCGACTCCGCGTCCGACCCGACGCACCCGGCGGAGGACCGCACGTCGCACCACGAGCAGTCCGACGCGCAGGCAAGCGCCTCGCGCGACCGGCACCACGACGGGCAGGACGGGCAGGACAGCACCGACCCGACCCCGTCGCCCACCGCCGGATCGGGCTCGGACAGCGGCACGACCTCCGGGTCCACCGGCGCGAACCAGGACCAGGGCTGGAGCACGAGCCAGGACCAGGGCGGCAGCGCGAGCCAGGACCACGGCGGGAGCCAGGGACGGGACTGAGCCGACCGATGCACGGGATCGCCCGACGCGCGGCCGGTGACGGCCGCGCGGCGGCCGCCGCGGGATACCGTGCGCGCAGACCGGCACCTGGAGACCGCGATGACGACGACCGACCGCGCACCGGTGCCGTTCGGGCGCCGTGCCCCGACGCGGGTGCGGGGCGGATCCGCGTCGGTGTTCACCGAGGCCTACCGGACGCTCGCGCCGCTCGTCCGCGGGTACCTCCAGGCCCGCGGCGTCGAGGACGTGGACGCCGCGACGCAGGACGTCTTCGTCTCGCTCCTCCCGCGCCTGGAGGCGTTCGAGGGGACGGAGGCCGGGCTGCGGAGCCTGGTCTTCACGATCGCGCACGCCCGCGCCGTCGACCACCACCGCACGCGCGGGCGACGGCCGCTGATCATCGCCTACGACCCCGACGAGGACAACCGCACGACACCCTCGGCCGAGGAGCACGCGCTCGAGGAGCAGAGCGGCGTCCTCGCCCTCCTCCCCCGGCTGCACCCGGAGCACCGCGAGGTGCTCGCGCTCCGCATCGTCGCCGACCTGTCCCAGGAGGCGACCGCCGAGATCATGGGCCGCTCGGTCGGCGCGATCAAGCAGCTCCAGCGCCGGGCGCTCCTCGCGCTCCGCGCCGAGCTGAACCGCACCCAGGAGGTCCTCGCATGAGCACCGCACCACTCCACCCGGACGACTCGCTCCGCGCCCTGCTCGACGAGTCGGGCCTCGAGGACGACGACCGCCTGCTCGACGCGCTCCACGAGCTGCGCGCGCTGGGCGACGGTCCGGCGCCCGATCCCTCCCCCGAGCTGACGCGACTCCTCGCGCCGCACCGATCCATCCGCTCCCGGCTCGGCAGGCGCGGCGCGGTGGTCGTCACGCTCGTGGCCGTCGCGACCGTCGGCACGGGGCTGTCCGCGGCCGCGAGCCCCGCGGTGCGCGGCACGGCCCAGCAGGCGATCGCCTCCGTCGTCGCGGCGGTCGTCCCGCATGCGCCGGCCACCACGGCCCCGCCCACGCCGCGCTCGGCGCCGGTACGACCGACGAGCGCCGCGTCGTCGCCGAGCGCGCCGCCGGCCCCCGGCACGGTCCCGCCCTCCGCGGTCGCCTCCGCACCCGCGCAGCCGGTCGCGATCGGAGCGGTCGTCCCGCCCCGATCCGGCGAGGGCGATGGTGAGAACGCACGAGCGTCGACGACGGCGGGCACCGCCGACCGCTCGCGACGCGAGGGCGACGGGCAGCAGCAGCGGTCACAGGAGCAGCAGTCGGAGCAGCAGCAGCAGCAGTCGCAGCAGCAGCACGGGCAGCCGACCGCGAGCACGGTCCCCTCGCCGTGGCCGACGGGTGACGCCTCCGGAAGCGGAAGCGGCGACCGCGGCGGCGACGGGAGCGGCAGCGGGCACGACTCCGCCGACAGCGCGAGCCGGCAGCTCGGCGGCGACTGAAGCCGGCGGTCGACGGCCCGGCGCATCCCCGGCTCGAGCGCCCGGTCAGGCGCGGGTGCCCGGCCGGCCCTACGCCGCGGCGACCGGGGCCAGGAGACGCTCCACGTTGTGCACCCCTCGCTCGAGCTCACCGCGCTCGATCCGCAGCGCGACGTCCACGGTCCGCTCGTTGGCAGGCGCATCGAGTCCCGCCGCGCGCATCGCCCGCACGACCGTTCCGTTGATCTCCTGCACCTCGGCGCGGCGACCCTTCATCCAGTCCTGCAGGACGGTCGTGCGGGTCGTGGGCGAGGAGAACCGCTGCAGGACGATGTCGAGCAGCGCGGGCGCGTAGGTCTCCGCGGAGGTGACGTCGGCCTCGGTGAGGCCGAACACGGGCCTCAGCCGACTGCCGGAGGCGACCGTCGCCCCCGCGGCCTCGATGCAGCAGCGGTCCATGAAATCGCGGACGCCGGGTACCCGGGCGGCGTCCGCCAGCGGGAGGTCGAGGATCGCGGAGGGGACGAGCTCGCCCGCGTTGGCGACGAGCTTCATCCACTTCGACGACCGGATGTCGTCCGAGATCTCGACGGTCCCCGCGTGGCGGAGGGCGTCCCAGACGTCCTGCTCGTGCCGCTTCGCCGCCGCGTCGATCGCACCGACCGCGAACCAGGCGGTCTCGGGCGAGTTCTCCCGGTTGACGACGCCGGGCTCGAACATGTTGGACGCCATCTCGATGACCGCGCCGATCGTGCGCTCGGGACCGACGATCGACGCGATGTCGTCGACGTTCATCCCGTTCTGTAGGCCCACGACGGCTCCGTCCGCGGCGAGGGCCGGCTTGATGAGCTCGCACGCCCAGCGGGTGTCGTACGCCTTGGTGACGAGGAAGACGAGGTCGAACGGCTTCCGGACGGTGGCGACCTCGCACAGGTGCATCACCTCGACCGGCGTGACGACGGTCTCCTGCGGCATCCGAACCTCGACCCCATGCCGCCGCATCGCCTCGACATGGTCCGGCCACTGCTCGACGAACATCACATCGAGGCCGGCCCGCACCATGTCCGCGCCGACGCCCGCCCCCTGCGCACCGCTGCCCAGGATCGCGATTCGCTTCCCGCTCACACCGCCTCCTCGCTCGTGTGCTCACACTCTATGTCCCGTACCGCGCTACTGAACAACGTCAGCCTGGCCCCCGTGTTGCACGCACCGTATTGTGTAGTCCGGCTGAACACGAGCGCGAAGGAGCGGTCATGACCGGACGGGTCGAGGGCAGGACGATCGTCGTGACGGGAGGCGGCTCCGGCATCGGCGCGGCGATCTCCCGAGGGCTCGCTGCGGAGGGAGCGAACGTGCTCCTCGCGGACCTCGACCTCGACGCCGCCCGCGGCGTCGCGAACGCCATCGTGGGCTCGGGCGGCACCGCGCTCGCGATCGAGGTGGACGTCACCGACCGGCGGACGGTCCGGGCCGCGGTCGGACGCGCGGTGCAGGAGTTCGGTCGACTCGACGGCTTCTTCAACAACGCGGGGATGAACGCCCCGATGCCGTTCCTCGAGATCACGGAGGAGAACTTCGAGCGCCTGATGCGCGTGAACGCGATCGGGGTGCTGATCGGGATCCAGGAGGCGGCGAAGCGGTTCATCGAGCAGGGCGGCGGCGGCAAGGTGGTCAACACCGCATCCATCGCCGGTCGCACCGGCTTTCCGAGCTTCGCGCCCTACAGCGCCTCGAAGGCCGCGGTGATCTCCCTCACCCAGGCCGCTGCCCGCGACCTCGCGCCGCACGGCGTGACGGTCAACGGCTTCGCACCCGGGGTGGTCGCGACCCCGCTCTGGAAGCGGCTCGATGCGGACCTCGCCGCGATGGGCGCGGCGGACGCCGGGTTCGACTCGATGGCCGCCGACATCCTGCTGGGCAGGCCGGCGCAGCCGGAGGACATCGTGCCGACGGCCCTGTTCCTCGCCTCGGCCGACTCGGACTACATCACGGGCCAGATCATCCCGATCGAAGGCGGGATGATCCTCGTCTGAGGCTCAGCCGCGCGGCTCGAGGACGAGGCCCGCGTCCTTCGCCGCGGTCAGCACCACCGCGGCCAGGTCGAGACCCGCACCGATGCCGCTCGAGATCGTGCGCGAGAACGCGACCTCGGTCGTCGAGACGACGGGCAGCGGCACCTCGAGCTCGGCGCCGAGTCCGAGGGCGAGCCGGAGGTCCTTGCGCTGGCCCTCGACGGTGAACGTCGGGGTGAGGTCGAGGTCGACGAGCGCCGGGGTCTTGTAGCTCGAGAAGGGCGACCCGACCGCGCTGTCGTTGATGAACGCGAGCAGGCGGTCCCGCGGGACACCGGCCTTCTCGCCGAGGACGACGAGTTCGGCGAGCGCCTGCATGGTGATGGCCAGCAGACCGTTCGTCGCGAGTTTGACGACATCGGCCTCGACGCCCTCGCCGACGACGTGCGTCGCACGGCCGAGCGCGGCGAGCACCGGCTCGGCCCGCTCGAGGTGCTCCGCGGTCCCGGAGGCGGCGAAGATCGCCCGGCCCGCCTTCACGACACCCGGGTTGCCGCTCACGGGCGCCGCGACGAAGCCGACGCCCGCCGCCGAGGCGTCGGCCGCGGCCCGCCGCGCCGCCGCCGGCGACACGGTGGAGCCGTCCACCCAGGTGGCGAGGCCACCGCGACCGCCGGAGAACAGCCCGTCGGCGGGGTCGTGCAGCCGCTCGAGCGCGCCGTCGTCGAGCACCATCGAGTAGGCGAGGTCGTAGGAGCGGGCGTCCGCGGGGGTCGCCAGGCGGGCTGCGCCGCGCTCGACGAGCGGGTCCGCGCGCTCCGGCGTCCGGTTCCAGACGCCGACCTCGAAGCCGGCGTCGAGCAGCCGCTCGACCATGACGACGCCCATGCGCCCGGCGCCGAGCCACGCGACCGTCGGCCGCGCGATCACAGCAGGATCCGCATCGGGTGCTCCACGAGGTCGGTGAAGGCGGCGAGCCACTGCGCCGCCAGGGCCCCGTCGATCACGCGGTGGTCGGCGGAGAGGGTGACGGTCATGACGCGCCGGATCTCGATCCGGCCGTCCTCGACGACGGGCCGCTCCGAGGCGGCGCCGACGGCGAGGATCGCGGACTGGGGCGGGTTGATGATCGCCGAGAACTCCTTGACGCCGTACATGCCGAGGTTGGAGATCGAGAAGGCACCCCCTTCGAGCTCGTCCTGCTTCAGACGCCCGCGGCGAGCGCGGTCGATCAGGTCGGCGGAGGCCGTCGCGACGTCGCCGAGCGAGCGCGACCCGACGTCCCTCAGGACGGGCGTGACGAGGCCGCCTTCGATGGCGACGGCGATCGCCACGTCGACGGTGTGATGACGCCGCACCGCGGTCTCCGCCCACGTCGCGTTCGCCTCCGGCACGCGACGGTAGGCACCCGCGGCAGCCTTGACGAGCAGGTCGTTCACCGAGACCTTCACGTCCCCGCCGTCGTTGAGCTGGGCGCGGAGGTCGAGCAGCGCGTCCATCCGCACGTCGCCGACGACGTAGAAGTGCGGGACGGTCGACTTGCTCTCGCTGAGCCGCCGCGCGATCGCGCGGCGCATGCCGGTGAGCGGGATCTCGTCGTACCCGTGGTCGGCGGCAGGCGCTGCAGGTGCGGGTGCGGGTGCGGGTGCGGGTGCCGCCGGCGCCGGGGTGACCGCCTGGGCCGCGGCGAGGAAGCGCTCGAGGTCGCGGCGCACGACTCGGCCGTCGGGGCCGGTGCCCGGCACATCCGCGAGGTCCACCCCGCGCTCGCGGGCGAGCCGGCGCACGATCGGGCTCGTGAAGCGGCGACCGCGCTCGGCCGATGCGGCCTCCGCCGAGGAGGACGGGAGCTCGGTCGGCGTGCCCGCTGCGGGTGACCGCGTCGCCTCCGGCGCGGTCTCGGGCTCGGGCGCGGCGACCCGCTCGGGCGTCTCGGCGCGCTCCGCGCGGACCGGCGGCACGCCCTCCTCCGGCTCCTCGCCCGGTGCGCCGATGAGCGCGATCGGTTCACCGACCGCGACGCTGTGCCCCTCCTCGACGAGCAGGTCGAGCACGGTGCCCTCGATCTCGGCGCTGTACTCGACGACGGCCTTCTCGGTCTCGACCTCCGCGAGCGGTGCTCCCACGGTGACGGTCTGGCCCTTCTTCACGAGCCAGTTCGCGATGGCGGCCTCGGTGACGTTCGCGAGGACCTCGGGCATGCGGATCACGGAGGCCATCAGCGCCGTCCCATCCCGGCGACGACGCGCTCGAGACCGGCGACGACCTCCTCCGTGCGAGCGATCGCCGCCCGCTCGAGGACCTTGGAGATGCTCGGGCTCGCCTCGCCGCCGGTCACCCGCTGCACGGGCTGATCGAGCCAGTCGAAGAACCGGCGCTGGATCTCGTCGCTCAGCCAACCGCCGTAGGAGGTGCCCTGTGCACCCTGCTCCACGAGCAGCACGGCGTTCGTCCGCTTGATGCTCTCCCCGATCGTGTCCCAGTCGAGGGAAGCCCGGTCGAGCCAGCGGAGGTCGATCACGTCCGCATCCACGCCGGTCTGCTCGACGGCCTCGAGCGCGTGCCTGACCATCGACAGGTAGGAGATGACGGTGACCTCGTCACCGTGCCGCCGGACCGCGGCGCTGCCCGGCGGGATGCGGTAGTCGAGGTCGACCGGCGTCTCCTCCATGAGCGGGTAGAGGTCGATGTGCTCGATCACGAGGACCGGGTCCTGCAGGTCGAGCGCCGCGTTCATCAGCCCGATGTAGTCGGCCGCGGTGGACGGCGCGACGATCCGCCAGCCGACGCTCGAGGCGAAGACCCCGGCCGGGTCCATGAGGTGCTGGGAGCCGTATCCCGAGCCCATCGCGACCTTGGTCCGGAGCACCAGCGGCACCGGGTTGTCGCCGCCGAACATGTGCCGCGCCTTCCCGATCTGGTTGAAGACCTGATCGGCCGCGACCCACAGGAAGTCCGGATACATGAACTCGACGACCGGACGGAAGCGCCCGTCGAGCGCCATCCCTCCGCCGAGCCCGACGAACGCGTTCTCACTGATCGGCGTTCCGAGCACGCGGTCGGGGAACGCCTTCGCGAGCCCCTTCGTCGCGCCGTGCGTGCCCCCGTTGAGCCGATGGACGTCCTCGCCGAGGACGACGATCCGCTCGTCCCGCTCCATCCGATGCCGCATGACGCCGGCGACGGTGTCGACGAACCTCCCCGACCGGGTCTCGCCCTCGTAGTCGAGCGGCTCGAGCAGCGGTGCGCCCGCGAGCTCGCCGGCGTCGCCGCGGATGCCGACGTCGACGAATGCGGGGTCCGGCCAGAGGTCGGGCTTGATGCGCCGCTTGCCGTCCGCCTCCGGATCGGCCTCGACGAGGCGGGAGGCGATGTCCTTCATCGCCGCGATGGCCTGCTCGCGGGTCGAATCGGCCTGCGCCTGAGTGATGTGACCGAGCGCCAGCAGCTCGCGCGTCGTGCGCGCGACCGGGTCCCGATCGCGCCAGCCCTGCTCCTCGTCCTTCGACCGGTAGCCGAAGGCGCTCCCGGGGTACGGCCCGTTCTGGTGGAAGAAGCGGTACACCTCGGCCTCGATGACGGCGGGACCGTCGCCCGCGCGCATCCGCGCAGCGGCCTCCTCGGTCGCGAGGTGCACGGCGAGGGGGTCCATGCCGTCGACCTGCCACGCGGGGATCCCGAAGCCCGGTCCACGGCCGGACAGCCGCGCCTCGCCGGTCACCTCGTGGACCTCGGTGGACACGGCGTAGAGGTTGTTCTCGATGAAGAACCCGAACGGCAGCTTCCACGCCGCCGCGAGATTCATCGTCTCGAGCACCGACCCGATGTTCACGGCGCCGTCGCCGAAGTAGCTCATCGTGAGGTCGTCGGTGCCCGCGTGCCGCTGAGCCCAGGCGTTCCCCGCACCCATGGGCACCCCACCGCCGACGATCGCGTTCGTGCCGAGCGCGCCGGCCTCGAACCACTGGAGGTGCATGGATCCGCCGCGACCGCGGCAGAAGCCCTGAGCGAGGCCGAGGATCTCGGCGAGCGTCCGCTGGAGGACGGTGTCGACATCGCGCGTGACGATGGCGTCGAGGTCGAAGCGTCCCTTCGACACGTGGGTGAGCGCCTTCGCGAGGAACTGATGGTGCCCTCGGTGGGATCCGTTCACGCCGTCGGCGGTGCGGAGTCCGATGATCGAACCGACCGCGCCCCCCTCCTGGCCGACGCTCGAATGCGCCGGGCCGTGGACGAGCCCCTCACCGGCCAACTCGAGGACGGTCTCCTCGAACGCCCGGATGAGGTGGAGCTCCGCGAGCATGCCGGTGAGCAGGGCCGGGTCGGCCTGCGCCCAGTCCTCCGCGGTGGTCTCCAGCCGGATCCAGTCGACAGCCGGGTCGAGACGGGTTCGGTTCGGCATCGTCCTCTTCTCCATCGATGAGGTGGACGGCGAGCGTCCGCAGGTGTTCACTGTAGATGTACATTGGCGCCAATCACAACCGCTGCACTGAACAGCGGCGGAGCAACGGACGGACCGCGACGACGCGGGAAGGGGATGACCTGATGACGCTTCCGGGGCTGCGCGGCACGGACCACATCGGCTTCACGGTGCCGGACCTCGACGAGGCCGACCGGTTCCTCACCGACGTCCTCGGCTGCACCCGCGTCTACTCACTGGGCCCGTTCGCCCATCCCGACGACGACTGGATGGCCGAGCACATGGGGGTCCATCCGCGCACCGTGATGCGTCGCCTCCACTTCTATCGGTGCGGCAACGGCACGAACTTCGAGGTCTTCTCCTACGACGCCGCCGACGGCGTACGACCGCAGCCGCGCAACAGCGACATCGGCGGCCACCACCTCGCGTTCTACGTCGACGACCTCGACGACGCCGTGGCCTCCCTGCGCGAGCAGGGCGTGCGGGTCATGGGGGAACCGACCGCCAGCTCGAACGCGAGCGCCGGTCAGCGCTGGGTCTACTTCCTCACCCCGTGGGGGATGCAGATGGAGCTCGTCTCCTACCCGGACGGCAAGGCCTACGAGCGGGACGCACCGGTGCTGCTCTGGCACCCGGCGCGGCCTGCGGAGTGAGCGCCCACGTGTCCGCGCGGCCGACCGGTGTGCGGGACGGCGCGGCGGGCGCCAGGATCGCGGATGCGCTGCGCGCCCGCATCCTCGGGGGCGAGCTGGGGCCCGGCGACCGGATCCGGCAGGAGCCGCTCGCCGCGTCGCTCGGCGCCAGCCGCGCGCTCGTGCGCGAGGCGCTGCGGATCCTCGAGGCGGACGGGCTCGTCACGACGGTCGCGAACACCGGGTCCTGGGTGGCGCGGCTCAGCCAGGACGAGTGCGACGAGATCTACTCGATCCGCGAACGCCTCGAACCACTGCTGCTCCGCCGCAGCATGCCCCGCCTCGGCCCCGCACGGATCGAGCGCCTCGCGACGCTCGCAGAGGAGATCGAACGCGTGCAGGACGTGGAGCACTTCCTCCGGCTCGACCGGAGGCTGCACCTCCTGTCCTACGAGGGTGCCGAGACCGCCGTGCTCGGCGACACGGTGCACCGCCTCTGGAACACGACCCAGCACTACCGCCGGGCGTTCGCGCTGCTGATGCAGCCCGAGGACCTGCGGACGCTCCACGACGAGCACCACCTGCTCGTCCGAGCCGTCCGCGACGGCGATGCCGAGGACGCCGAGCGCGTCCTCGCCGGGCACATCCGCAGGACGCGGCTGCAGCTCGCCCACCACCCTTCGGTCTTCGACGACCCGCGATCCTGAGGAGGACCGGCATGACCACCGCAATCGAGCCCACCACCGTGTTCCGCGACCTGTACATCGACGGGGCGTGGCGTCCGGGCTCCTCCGGCGAGCGCTTCCCCGTGCTCGATCCGGCCGACGGCAGCACCGTCGCCGAGTTCGCCGTCGCGACACCCGAGGACTGCGACGCCGCCGTCGCCGCCGCCGCCGCCGCACTGCCCGCGTGGAGCGCGACCGCGCCTCGTGTCCGCAGCGAGATCCTGCGCCGGGCGTGGGAGATCCTCACCGCCGAGGCGGACGTGCTCGCGGAGCTGATGGTGCGCGAGAACGGCAAGTCCTGGGCCGATGCGAAGGCGGAGGCCGGCTACGCGACGGAGTTCTTCCGCTGGTTCGCGGAGGAGGCCGTGCGGATCCCCGGCGACTGGCGCCTCTCCCCCGCCGGCGACAAGCGCATCGTCGTGACGCACCGTCCGATCGGCGTCTCCCTCCTCATCACGCCGTGGAACTTCCCCGCCGCGATGGCGACGAGGAAGCTCGCCCCGGCCCTCGCGGCCGGATGCACGACGGTGCTGAAACCGGCGAGGGAGACCCCGTTGACCGCGGCGTACCTGGTCGACGCGCTCGAGCGTGCCGGCGTGCCGAAGGGCGTCGTGAACCTCGTGACGCCCGTCCCGACCGGGCCGGCGGTCGCGCGGATGCTCGCCGCCGAGCCCGTCCGGAAGCTCTCCTTCACGGGCTCCACCGAGGTCGGGCGCGAGCTGTTGAAGGTCTGCGCGGACCGCGTCGTGAACCCCTCGATGGAGCTCGGTGGCAACGCTCCGCTCATCGTCCTGCCGGGCGCCGACCTCGACCAGGCCGTGGAGGGCGCGTTCCTCGCGAAGATGCGCAACGGCGGATCCGCCTGCACATCGGCGAACCGCTTCTACGTGCACGACTCCGTCCACGACGCGTTCGTGGAGCGCATGACCGCGCGGCTCCGGGCGACGAAGGTCGGGCCGGGCCTCGATCGCGGGAACGAGCTGGGTGCGCTCGTCTCGGTGGGCGAGCGCGACAAGGTCGCGCGCCTCGTCGACACCGCGAAGGCGGAGGGCGCGACGATCGAGGTGGGCGGTGCCGCGTCCGAGCACGGCGCCTTCTACAGCCCGACGCTGCTCACGGGCGTGGCGCACGGCAGCACGATCAACGCGACGGAGATCTTCGGCCCCGTCACGGCCGTGGTCCGCTTCACCGACGTCGACGACGCGGTGGCGCAGGCCAACGACTCCGAGTTCGGCCTGATCGCCTACGTCTTCGGCGAGGAGCGGGCGGCGATGCAGGTGGCGACGCGGCTCGACGCCGGCATGGTCGCGGTCAACCGGGGCGTGGTCTCCGATCCGGCGGCACCGTTCGGCGGCACGAAGCAGAGCGGCCTCGGTCGCGAGGGCGCCGGCGAGGGGATCCTCGAGTTCCTCGAGACCCAGTACATCGCGGTCACCGCGTGATGACGCGCCTCCGAGCCCGGGGCGCCGACGGGATCAGGCGGGCGGTTGGTGGCTGCTGCCGTGCACGAACCAGACGCCCTCGAAGACCCCGGGCCCCGGGTTGCGGTGGACGTGCGGGATGGAGGAGTCGAACCCGAACGACTCGCCCTCGTGGAGGTGGAACACCTCCTGACCGACCGTCACGAGCAGCTCGCCCTTCAGCACCATCGCGTACTCGTACCCGTCGTGCGTGACCATCTCCCCTCCGGCGGAGGAGGTCGCCCCTGGGGCGTAGGTCACCTTCATGAAGTTGATGGCGTGCTCGGGTGTGGCCGCGAGGCGTTCCCACACCACACCCTCGGCCATGGTGATCTGCGGCCGGTGCGAGGGATGCACGACCGAGACCCGGTTCGCGTACTCGGAGGGGTGCCACGCGTTCATCGGGTTCATGCGGCCGCTGCCGTGCCATTCGTCCTGCGGCTCCTCGAGCTCGAGCGCCCGCTCGTGGGCCTGCTCCTCGGCCTCGAAGAGCTCGTCGACCGTCACCCCGAGCAGACGGGCGAACGTGTAGAGCGTCCCGACCGAGGGTTGGGACTTCCCGTTCTCGATCTGCGAGACGAGGGAGGGAGAGACGCCCGCCTGACGAGCGAGCTCGCGCAGCGACAGTCCGGCCCGCTGCCGGATCTCCTTGAGCCGCAGGCCGAGCTCGCCGACCTCGAACGCCCGGATGTCCGTCATCTCCGCGCCTCTCTCTCGGGCCATGCGTCGCGCCGGCGACCGGTCCTCCGGGCGATGTGCGGGACCCGCTCAATGTACACACGAGCGCGACAGCGCGCCCGTGTTACTGTTCAGTGACACCGAACAGTCGGATCACGAGGAAGTGTGCCGATGACCATTCGAGGAATCCACCACACGGGGATCATCGTCCGGGATCTGGACCGATCGATCGAGTTCTACCACGGCGTTCTCGGCTTCCCGTTCGCGAGCGAGCCGAGCCCCTGGTTCGATGGCGAGGAGCTGGAACGAGGGGTCGGTGTGCCGGGTGCGCGACTCCGGCAGTGCTGCCTCCTGGTCGGCGAGGACGTGCTGGAGCTGCTCGAGTACGCCAATCGGGAACCGAGTGACGGCCCCGTGCATCAGAACCATCTCGGCGCGATGCATGTCGCGCTCCGCGTCGACGACGTGGGCAGGGTGCAGGCCGCGCTCGAGGCGCAGGGTGTGGAGTTCCTCTCCTCCGCCCACGTCGTCGACGACGGCGTGCTGGCGGGCTGGCGATGGGTCTACTTCCACGATCCGGACGGCATCCCCCTCGAGCTCGTCGAGGTGGCCTACGAGCGTCCCGAGGAGCGGCGCGCCGGCGTCGAGGCGTACCTGGCCGATCACCCCGCCGCGCACCGCGCACCATCCGAAGGAGTCCAGCAGTGACCGAACCCACCCGCCGCGCCCTCGTCGTCGGCGTCACCGGCATCGTCGGCCAGAACCTCGCCGCGCACCTGCTCGACGCGGGATGGGAGGTGTTCGGCCTGTCGCGGAGCGGCGGTGTGCCCGATGAGCGCGTCCGGCCCGTCCGCGCCGACCTGGCGGACGCTGAGGGCCTGCGGACGGCGCTGCGCGAGGTGCATCCCTCCTTCGTCGGGATCACGGCATGGACGCGGATGCCCACCGAGGCGGAGAACATCCGCGTCAACGGTGAAGCGGTGCACAACGTCCTCGCCGCGCTCGCCAACGCCGGCTCGGTGCAGCACGTGGCCCTGATGACGGGACTCAAGCACTACCTCGGACCGTTCGAGGCGTACGCGACGGGGGTCATGCCCGACACGCCGTTCCGGGAGGACTCGCCCCGGCTGACCACACCGAACTTCTACTACGCGCAGGAGGACGAGGTGTTCGCCGCCGCGGAGCGGGCCGGCTTCACCTGGAGCGTCCACCGGTCGCACACCGTGTTCGGGTTCGCGACGGGCAACGCGATGAACATGGTCCTCACGATCGGCGCGTACGCGGCGCTCTGCGCCGACCGCGGGCTGCCGTTCGTCTTCCCCGGCTCCGCGACCCAGTGGAACTCGGTGACGGACGTCACGGACGCGGAGCTCCTCTCGGAGCAGATGATCTGGGCATCGGAGCACGGCCGGAACGAGGCGTTCAACACGGCGAACGGCGACGTGTTCCGCTGGCGGTGGCTGTGGCCGCAGATCGCCGATCGATTCGGTCTGCGCTGGGAGGGCTTCGAGGGCGAGCCGCGCCCGCTCGAGCGGGCGATGGCCGGGATGGAGAGCGCGTGGCGTGATCTCGCCGAGCGGCACGCACTCGTCGAACCCGACCTCCGCCGCGTCGCGTCCTGGTGGCACACGGACGCCGACCTCGGGCGCGACATCGAGGTGCTCACCGACATGAACAAGAGTCGCAAGGCGGGCTTCACCGCCAGCCGGGACACCCGCGACAGCTTCTTCCACTACATCGACCGCTACCGCGCAGCCCGCATCCTGCCCTGACGGCTGGTCCGAGCATCTCAGCAGGCTGATCTCACTTCGGCAGGCCGCAGCAGGGGTCGCCGGCCTGCTGGAGTGAGATCAGCCTGCCCGAGTGCTCGTGAGCCGGTCGACGGAGCAGCGAGGAGGGGAGGAGCCCCCCGGCGGTCCTCCCCACCACGGCGAGCGCGCGCACAGCTG
>NZ_JBQCGC010000100.1:0-30399 GCF_051956055.1 Amnibacterium sp. | reverse complement strand
GCGGATCGTGCCGCGCGTGGTGCGCACGAGCCCCGGCTCGAGCGCGAGCACGTTCGTGCGCCACGCGAACCCGACCCCGAGCGTCTCGAGGTGCGCGGCGATCGCGGCGCTCGCCGTCAGCGGGTCGACGCGGAGGTCCTCGGGCAGGTGCGCGGCCGCGCGGAGCCCGACCGGCGCGAAGCCCAGAAGCGCTTCGGTCCCGGCCGCGGTGAGCAAGCGCACCGTGTCGCCACGCTCGGCCTGGAACTCCTCGAGCACCCGCGCCTGCGCGGCCGCGCGGGCGACGACGACCGTGCCGTGCTGCAGCACCGGCAGGCCCGCCTCCGCGGCGAGGCGCAGCCACTCCGCCCGCGCCACGCGGGCGAGCTCGAGCACCTCGCCGGCCTGCGCGGTGGTGCAGATGTGCCCGAAGTTGCGGACGCTCGCGCCCACCGCGCGCTCGTCCCGCTCGACCACGACGACGCGGAGGCCGGCCCGCACCGCATGCCAGGCGTGGGCCAGGCCGACGATGCCCGCGCCGGCGACGACGAGGTCGGCTCCGCGTTCCATCACGAGCCGTGAGCATGCTGCGAGCGGGGCGCCTCCGGAGGCGATTCCGGACAGTGCTCATCGAGCGTTCTCCTCCGCTTCACCCAGGCGGCGGTCGGCGAACACCGGGTGAACAGCCGGTGCAGGAGGGCCGTGGAGGCGCGCCCCGCCGCCAGGATCTCCGGACGTGACGATCCGCCTCGCCTCGCTGGACATGGCCGGTACCACCATCGACGAGGGCGGTGCGGTGTACGCGGTGCTGCGCGACGCGATCGAGCGGGACACCGGTCGTGATGTGCCGGACGACCTGCTCTCCCGCTGGAGCGGCACGGACAAGCGCGAGGCGATCGTCGGCATCCTCACCGCGCTCGGCGAGGACCTCGCCCGCACCGATCGGCTCTTCGCCGCGTTCTCGGACGACCTCACGGCCGCGTACGAGTCGGAGCCGCCCGTGCTGCTCCCGGGTATCGCCGAGACGGTCGAGCAGCTGCGCGCCCAGGGCGTGCAGGTCGCGCTGCAGACCGGGTACCGGCTGGAGGTGGCGCAGGCCCTGCTCGACGTCGTCGGCTGGCGGGTGGGCCGCGACGTCGACGCGCTCGTCACCGCCGAGGACGTGCCGGCCTCGCGACCGGCGCCGTACCTGGTGTTCCGCACGATGGAGCGCACCGGCGTGGTCGACGTGCGCGAGGTGCTCGTGGCCGGGGACACGGTGAACGACGTGACCGCCGGGACCCGCGCCGGCGCCCGCTTCGTGGTCGGCGTCCTCACCGGCGCGCACACCGTCGCCGAGCTGGGCACCGCCCGCCACACGCACCTGCTGTCGAGCGTCGCGGACGTGCCGGAGCTGCTCGCCGCCGAGCGCTGACCCGCTGGTCCACCCCCTCCGGACTCCTCCACCCGATCCAGCAGGTGGAGGAGTCCGCAGCGCATGGAGGAGCATCCGCCGCGACCCGGGAGGATGGCGGGATGGGACGTGCCGAGGTGGTCGCGCGGGTGGCCGGCCGCATCGCGGCGCGGGACGTCGGTCATCCGCTGCGGGTCGGGATCGACGGCGTGTGCGGCGCGGGCAAGACGACGTTCGCGCACGATCTCGCCGTGGCGCTCGCCGGATCGGGCCGACCGGTGATCGAGCTCGACTCGGACGGCTTCCACCACGTGCGTGCCCGGCGGCATCGGCGCAGCGAGGACCCTGCCCGCGGGTACTCCGAGGACGCCTACGACCTCGACGCGCTCCGCGACCTCGTCCTGCGGCCTCTCGGCTCGGCCGGCCCGTTCCGCTACGCCGAGCACGTGCACGACCTCGTGACCGACGAGGTCGCGCCGCGCTTCGCGGTCGCGGCGCCGGACGCGGTCGTCCTCTTCGCCTGCACGTTCATCCAGCGCGGCGCCCTGCGGGACGACTGGGACGAGGTGATCTGGCTTAACGTCCCGGAGGAGGTGGCGACCGCGCGCGGCGTCGCCCGGGATGCGGAGGCGCTCGGCGGCGTTCGAGCCGCCGAGGCGGCGTACGCGACGCGGTACGCGGCGGCGTGCCGGATCTACCTCGCCGAGGAGCGGCCCAGCGCCAGGGCGTCGATCGTGATCGACGACACCGATCCAGCGCAGCCCCTGCTCGTGCGTGACGTGGGATGCCCTGGATGACCACCGTCCGGTCCGCTGTCGACGCCGACCTCGGCCGGCATCGTGCGCCGGGGGAGCCGGGTGCGGATGAGCGCAGCAGCGAGTCGCGCTAGGCTCCTGCCCGATCACCTTTAAGGACCGTCCCGAGAGACGGGGAAGGAGGTCGGATGACGCTGCGCACCCTGCTCGGGGCCGACGACGTCCGCCGCGCGGTCACGCGCATGGCCCACGAGCTCGTCGAGCACGATCCCGACGCCGACCGGCTCGTCCTCCTCGGCATCCCCACCCGCGGTGCGGTCCTCGCCCGCCGGTTGGCGGAGCAGATGACGCGCATCGCCGGCCGGGAGATCCCCGCAGGCGTCCTCGACGTCACGCTCTACCGCGACGACCTCGCCGGTCAGCCGACGCGCGCGACCCGGCGCACGGACGTGCCGATCGATCTCGACGGCGCGACGGTCGTCCTCGTCGACGACGTGCTCTTCTCGGGGCGCACGGTCCGCGCCGCGCTCGACGCGCTCACGGCGTTCGGCCGGCCCGCGGTGGTGCGCCTCGCGGTGCTGGTGGACCGCGGGCACCGGGAGCTGCCGATCCGGCCCGACTCCGTGGGCCGCAACCTGCCCTCGGCGAAGACGGAGCGCGTCCGCGTCACGCTCGTGGAGGTCGACGGCGCCGACGCGGTCACGATCGAAGGTCCCCTCGCGAAGCCGGAGGAGCAGGCATGAGCGACCATCTGCTGTCGACGAGGGGCTTCACGCGCGACCGCGCGGTGGCGCTGCTCGACGTGGCCGAGGACATGGCGGACACGCAGCGCCGCCAGGTCAAGAAGCTGCCGACCCTGCGGGGCACGACGATCGTCAACCTCTTCTACGAGGACTCGACGCGCACCCGGATCTCGTTCGAGGCCGCTGCGCAGCGCCTGTCCGCCGACGTCATCACCTTCAGCGCGAAGGGGTCGTCGGTCTCGAAGGGGGAGAGCCTCCAGGACACCGCCCAGACCCTGCAGGCGATGGGCGCGGACGGGATCGTCATCCGCCACCCGTCCTCCGGCGCGGCGCACGTGCTCGCGACGAGCGGCTGGACCCGGGCCGGCGTCGTGAACGCGGGCGACGGCACCCACGAGCACCCGACCCAGGCGCTGCTCGACGCGTTCACGATCCGCAAGCGCCGCCACGGTGACGACTCCCGCGGGCGCGACCTCGCCGGGGTGCGGGTCGTGATCGTCGGCGACATCCTGCACAGCCGGGTCGCGCGGTCGAACGTGTGGCTGCTCACGGCGCTCGGCGCCTCCGTGCACCTCGTGGCCCCGCCCACGCTGCTGCCCGCGCACACCGAGGGCTGGCCGGTGACGACGGGCATCGACCTCGACGAGGCCGTCGACGGGGGCCCGGACGTGATGATGATGCTGCGGGTGCAGCGCGAGCGGATGACCGAGGCGTTCTTCCCGACGGCGAAGGAGTACGCGTCGCTCTACGGGCTCTCCGTCGCCCGAGCCGACCGGCTGCCCGAGCACGGCCTCGTGATGCACCCGGGGCCGATGAACCGCGGGCTCGAGATCGCGGGCGCCGTCGCCGACTCGGCGCGGTCGACGGTGCTCGAGCAGGTGCAGAACGGGATCGGGGTGCGCATGGCGGTGCTGTACGACGTGCTGGCGGGGGAGCGGGGCGCATGAGCCGCGGGGACACGGGGAGCCGGGTGATCGCGGGCGCTGCGCTCGCGGACGGCACCCGCGCGGACGTCCGCATCGAGGGCGGCGTGATCACCGCGATCGGGTCGCTGCCGCCCGCGGCGGGCGAGCACCGGATCGACGCGGACGGCCTGCTGCTGCTGCCCGGCTTCGTCGACCTGCACACGCACCTCCGGCAGCCGGGCGGCGAGGGGGCGGAGACCGTGCTCACCGGGTCCCGCGCGGCGGCCGCGGGCGGCTACACGACGATCCACGCGATGCCGAACACGACCCCCGCCGCGGACGGCCCCGGCGTCGTCGAGCAGGTGGCCGCGCTCGGCGAGGAGGCCGGCTACGTCGACGTGCGGCCGATCGGCGCGGTGTCGAAGGGGCGCAGGGGCGAGGAGCTCGCCGAGCTCGTCGCGATGGCCCGCTCCCGCGCCCGCGTGCGGATCTTCAGCGACGACGGCTCGTGTGTCGCCGACCCGCTGCTCATGCGCAGGGCGCTCGAGTACGCGCGGATCGTCGACGGCGTCATCGCCCAGCACGCCGAGGAGCCCCGCCTCACGGCAGGCGCGCAGCTCAACGACGGCGCGGTCGCCGCGGATCTCGGCCTGCAGGGCTGGCCGGCGGTCGCGGAGGAGGCGATCATCGCCCGCGATGCGCTGCTCGCCTCCTCGACCGGCTCGCGGCTGCACGTCTGCCACGTCTCCACCGCGGGCAGCGTCGAGGTCGTGCGCTGGGCGAAGGCGCGCGGCATCCGGATCACCGCCGAGGTCACGCCCCATCACCTGTGGCTCACCGACGAGTCGGCTCGCGGCTACGACGCGCGCTTCAAGGTGAACCCGCCGCTGCGCACGGCGGAGGACGTCGCCGTCCTCCGGGCCGCACTCGCCGACGGTACGATCGACGCGGTCGCCACCGACCACGCCCCGCACCCGGCGGAGGCGAAGCGCAGCGAGTGGTCCGCCGCCGCGATGGGCATGGTGGGGCTCGAGACGGCCGTGCTCGTGGTGCAGGCGGCCATGGTCGAGACCGGCCTGATCGGCTGGGCGGAGGTGGAGCGCGCGATGTCGAGGCGCCCTGCGGAGATCGCGGGGCTCACCGATGCCGCGCGGCCGATCGCGGTGGGCCGCGGCGCGGACCTCGTGCTGCTCGACCCTGCCGCGCGCCGCCGCTTCGACGTCGCGGACCTCGCCGGCAGGAGCACCAACTCCCCGTACCTCGGGCAGGAGCTGCCCGGCCGGGTGATCGCGACCTTCTTCCGCGGCACGCCGACGGTGCTGGACGGCCGGGTCCTCGACCCGGAGGAGATCGGGGCGCGCGCGTGAACCCCGTTTCCGTCGCGATCGTGCTGGCGCTGCTCGTCCTCGCGCTCGTCGGCATGGCCTGGAGCTGGCGCCGGCGCGGCCGGGCGCAGCGCGGGCTCGCGATCCCGCCGGTGCCGGTCGAGCTCGGCGCGACCCGCTTCACGACCGATGGCCTGCTCGTCGCGACCACGTTCGCCGGACGACCGCTGGATCGGGTCGTCGCCGGCGGGCTCGGCTTCCGCGCGCCCGCCGCGCTCACCGTGACCGACGCCGGCGTGCTCGTCGAGCGGGCCGGCGGCAGCGCCTTCCTCATCCCTCCGGCCGGAGGCGCAGGCACGGCGAGCTGGGCGCTCGACCGCGGTGTCGAGCGCGACGGCCTCACGGTGCTCGGCTGGTCCCTCACCGGACCCGGCGGCGCACCCGTCCCCGTGGAGTCCGCGTTCCGGCTCCCACCCGCAGACCAGGCGAGGTTCCTCGCCGCCGTCCTTCCCGCCGACCAGGAGGCGCCCCATGCCGACGATTGACCGTGCCGTGCTCGTGCTGGAGGACGGGAGCAGGTACCCGGGCCGCGCCTGGGGCGCCCGCGGGCGCACCTTCGGCGAGGCGGTCTTCGCCACCGGGATGACCGGCTACCAGGAGACCCTCACCGACCCCTCCTACGCCGGGCAGATCGTCGTCATGACGGCGCCGCACATCGGCAACACCGGCATGAACGACGAGGACCCGGAGTCGACGCGCATCTGGGTGGCCGGCTACGCCGCGCACAGCCCCTCCCGGGTCGCGTCGAACCAGCGGGCGACGCGCACGCTCGACGACGACCTGGAGCGCGACGGCGTCGTCTCGATCGCGGGTCTCGACACCCGCGCCGTCACCCGGCACCTCCGGGACAAGGGCGCGATGCGCGCGGCGATCTTCTCGGGCGACGACGCGGCGCTGTCGCCGGATGAGCAGCTCGCGCTCGTGCGGGAGAGCCCGGCGATGAGCGGCCGCAACCTCTCCGCGGAGGTCTCGACGCCCGAGACCTACACCGTCCCCGCGACGGGGGAGCGGATCGGCTCGGTCGTCATCGTCGACCTCGGCATCAAGGCCGCGACGATCGCGAAGCTCGCCGAGCGGGGCTTCGACGTGCACGTCGTGCCCGAATCGGTGACGATCGAGGAGCTCTACGCGCTGGAGCCCTCCGCCGTCTTCTACTCGAACGGCCCGGGCGACCCGGAGGCGAGCGAGCACCATGTGGGGCTGCTGCGCGAGGTGCTGGACCGGAGGACGCCGTTCTTCGGGATCTGCTTCGGCAACCAGCTGCTCGGGCGCGCGCTCGGCTTCGGCACCTACAAGCTGCCGTTCGGGCACCGGGGGATCAACCAGCCGGTCGTCGACCTGCGGTCCGGCCGGATCGGGATCACCGCGCACAACCACGGCTTCGCCGTCGTCGCGCCGCGCGGCGGCCCCGTCGAGACGCCGACCGGCTACGGGCAGGCCGAGGTGACCCACGTCGACCTGAACGACGACGTCGTCGAGGGCATCGCCTGCCTCGACATCCCGGCCTTCTCCGTGCAGTACCACCCGGAGTCCGCGGCCGGGCCGCACGACGCCGACGCGCTGTTCGACCGGTTCCGCGACATGGTGCTCGCGGAACGCGCCGGCGGCGGATCCGCCGCGATCGCGGTCGAGACCGACCCCACGGACGGCGCCTCGTGAGCCCCGCACCTTTCCTCGCCGGTCGAGGTGCGCGCGGAGCGAGCCTCGAGACCACCCCGAGCACGAACGGAGCCTTCTGATGCCCAAGCGAGCCGACATCACCAGCGTCCTGGTCATCGGGTCCGGCCCGATCGTGATCGGGCAGGCGGCGGAGTTCGACTACTCCGGCACGCAGGCCTGCCGCGTGCTGCGCGCGGAGGGCGTCCGCGTCATCCTCGTCAACTCGAACCCGGCGACGATCATGACGGACCCCGACTTCGCGGACGCGACCTACATCGAGCCGATCACGACCCCGGTGCTCGAGGCGATCATCGCCAAGGAGCGTCCCGACGCGGTGCTCCCGACCCTCGGCGGCCAGACCGCGCTGAACGCCGCGATCGCGCTGTCGGAGGCGGGGATCCTCGAGAAGTACGGCGTGGAGCTGATCGGCGCGAAGGTCGACGCGATCCGCCGCGGCGAGGACCGGCAGCTGTTCAAGGACATCGTGATCGAGGCCGGCGCCGAGGTCGCGAAGAGCCGCATCGCGACGAGCGTCGAGGACGCGCTGGCGCACGCCGAGGAGCTCGGGTACCCGATGGTCGTGCGGCCCTCGTTCACGATGGGCGGCCTCGGCTCGGGCTTCGCGCACACGCCGGAGGAGCTCGCGCGGTTCGTCGGCACGGGCGTCGCGGCCTCGACGGTGGGGGAGGTGCTCCTCGAGGAGTCGATCCTCGGCTGGAAGGAGTACGAGCTCGAGCTGATGCGCGACCACGCCGACAACACGGTGGTCGTCTGCTCGATCGAGAACGTCGACCCGGTCGGCGTGCACACCGGCGACTCGATCACGGTCGCGCCCGCCATGACGCTCACGGACCGCGAGTACCAGCGGATGCGCGACATCGCGATCGACATCATCCGCCTCGTCGGCGTCGACACCGGGGGCTGCAACATCCAGTTCGCGGTCGAGCCGACGACCGGCAGGATCATCGTGATCGAGATGAACCCGCGCGTCTCGCGCTCGTCCGCGCTCGCATCGAAGGCGACCGGCTTCCCGATCGCCAAGATCGCCGCGAAGCTCGCGATCGGCTACCGGCTCGACGAGATCCCGAACGACATCACGAAGGTCACGCCCGCGAGCTTCGAGCCGACGCTCGACTACGTCGTGGTCAAGGCGCCCAGGTTCGCGTTCGAGAAGTTCCCCGCCGCGGACCCCGAGCTGACGACGACCATGAAGTCGGTCGGCGAGGCGATGGCCATCGGGCGCACCTACGGGGCGGCGCTGCAGAAGGCCCTCCGGTCGCTCGAGAAGCGCGGCAGCTCGTTCCACTGGGAGGGCGAGCCCGGCGACAAGGCGGCGCTGCTCGAGGTGATCGCCACCCCGACCGACGGCCGCATGGTGCAGGTGCAGCAGGCGTTCCGCGCGGGCGCGACGCTCGAGGAGGTCTACGCGGCCACCGCGATCGACCGGTGGTTCCTCGAGGCGATCGTCGCGAACAACGAGCTCGCCGAGCAGGTCCGCGGCGCGGACGAGCTCGACGCCGACCTCCTCCGGCTCGCGAAGGAGGAGGGCTTCTCCGACGCGCAGCTCGCGCAGCTGCGGGGGACCACCGAGTCCGCGGTCCGCGAGACGCGCCACGCCGCGGGCGTGCGGCCGGTCTACAAGACCGTCGACACCTGCGCGGGCGAGTTCCCCGCGCTCACGCCGTACCACTACTCGACGTACGACAGCGAGACGGAGGTCGCCGCCTCCGACGCCCGCAAGGTGATCATCCTGGGCAGCGGCCCGAACCGGATCGGGCAGGGCATCGAGTTCGACTACTCGTGCGTGCACGCGGCGTTCGCGCTGAAGGACGCCGGGTACGAGACGGTGATGATCAACTGCAACCCGGAGACCGTGTCGACCGACTACGACACCTCCGACCGCCTGTACTTCGAGCCGCTGACGCTCGAGGACGTGCTCGAGGTGATCGACGCCGAGTCGGCGTCCGGGTCCATCGCGGGCGTGATCGTGCAGCTCGGCGGCCAGACGGCGCTCGGGCTCGCGAAGGGGCTCGAGGCGGCGGGCGTGCCGATCCTCGGCACGTCGCCTGCTGCGATCGACCTCGCGGAGGAGCGCGGCCTGTTCGCCTCGATCCTCGAGGACGCGGGGCTGCAGGCGCCGAAGAACGGCACCGCGACGGACGCGGAGAGCGCGCTCGCGGTCGCCCGCGGCATCGGCTTCCCCGTGCTGGTGCGCCCGTCGTTCGTGCTCGGCGGCCGCGGCATGGAGATCGTCTACGACGAGCCGAGCCTCGAGGGCTACTTCGATCGCATCGCCGGGCAGGCGATCGTCGGGCCGGACCACCCGCTGCTCGTCGACCGCTTCCTCGACGACGCGGTCGAGATCGACGTCGACGCGATCTACGACGGCGAGCGGATGTGGATCGGCGGCGTGATGGAGCACATCGAGGAGGCGGGGATCCACTCCGGCGACTCCTCCTGCACGCTCCCGCCGGTGACGCTCGGTCGCGACGTGGTCGCGGAGGTGCGGCGCGCGACGCTCGCGATCGCGCAGGGCCTCGGGGTGCGCGGGCTGGTGAACGTGCAGTTCGCGGTCGCCGCCGGCGTGCTCTACGTGCTCGAGGCGAACCCGCGGGCGTCCCGCACGGTGCCGTTCGTCTCGAAGGCGCTCGGGGTCCAGGTCGCGAAGGCGGCCGCCCGGGTGATGGCCGGCGCCTCCGTCGCGGAGCTGATCGACGCGGGCCTGCTGCCCGAGCGCGACGGCAGCGAGGTGCCCGCGGACGCGCCGGTCGCGGTGAAGGAGGCCGTGCTGCCGTTCAAGCGGTTCCGCACCCGCGACGGCCACGTCGTCGACAGCCTGCTCGGCCCCGAGATGCGCTCCACGGGCGAGGTCATGGGGATCGACCGGGACTTCCCGCGCGCGTTCGCGAAGAGCCAGGACGCCGCGTACGGCGGCATGCCGCTCGGCGGCACCGCGTTCGTCTCGGTCGCCGACCGGGACAAGCGCTCGGTGGTGCTCTCGGCCCTCCGGCTGGTGCAGCTCGGGTTCCGCCTGCTCGCCACCGAGGGGACCGCGGAGATGCTGCGCCGCAACGGGATCCCGGCCGACGTGGTGCGCAAGGTCAGCGACGCCGAGCAGGTCGGTCCGGACGTCGTGGAGCTGATCCGGCGCGGCGAGATCGACGTGGTGGTGAACACGCCGAGCGGCAGGAGCGCGCGCGCCGACGGGTACGAGATCCGCGCCGCGGCGGTCGCTGCCGACAAACCCCTGTTCACGACGGTGGCTCAGCTGTCCGCCGCGGTGGCGAGCGTCGACGCGATTCGGGCAGGATTCGATGTGACTCCGCTCCAGGAGTACGAGCGACGCCGCAGCGCAGCTGACGGCAGGAAGGCGGTCCGCTGATGGTGCAGGCCTTCGGCGAGCGGCTCGGGAGGGCCTTCACCGACCACGGGCACCTGTGCGTGGGCATCGACCCGCACGAGTACCTGCTCGCGGAATGGGGTCTCCCGGTCTCCGCGGTCGGCGCCCACGAGTTCGGGCTGCGGGTCGTCGAGGCGTGCGCCGGCCGGGTGGGCATCGTCAAGCCGCAGGTGGCGTTCTACGAGCGGTTCGGCTCGATCGGGTACAAGGTGCTCGAGGACGTGCTGAAGGAGGCGCGGGACGCCGGCCTCGTCGTCGTGGGGGACGTGAAGCGCGGCGACCTCGGCTCGACCCTCGAGGCGTACGGGCAGGCGTGGCTCACGCCGGGCTCGCCGCTCGAGGTCGACGCCATGACGATCAGCGCGTACCAGGGCTTCGGCGCCCTCCGGAGCCCGCTCGACCTGGCGGCGCGCTACGGCAAGGGCCTGTTCGTCCTCTCCGCGACGTCGAACCCGGAGGCGCTCGCGGTGCAGACCGCCGAGATCAAGCGCGAGGCGCAGACCGGCAAGACCCTCGCGGGCGCGCTCGCGTCCCGGGTCGTGAACTGGAACCGGACGCACTCCGAGGGGCAGCCGATCGGATCGATCGGCGTCGTGCTCGGGGCGACGGTCGACTTCCTCGACTACGGGATCGATCTCGCGGCGCTCGCGGACGAGCCCGCGGCGCCGATCCTCGCGCCCGGATTCGGGTACCAGGGCGCCCAGTTCGCGGACGTGAAGCGGCTCTTCGGCGTCGCGGCGGGCACGACGATCGTCACCGCCTCGCGCAGCATCCTCGCCTCCGGGCCGTCGGGGCTCGGGGACGCCATCGCGCGGCAGTCCGCGCTGCTCGGGGAGGCCATCGCGTGAGACGGAGGCAGGCGTGGTGAACCCACCGGAGGTCGACCGGCTCGCGGGCTCGCGGGCCGCGGTGGCCGCGCGGCGCGCCCGCGCCGAGGTGAAGCGCCAGGTCTCGAACGGCGAGCGCAGCGCCAGCGAGGTGCTCTCCTCCGCCGCGCGCGAGGGCGCCCAGCCGGAGGCGACCCTGCGGGTGAGCGAGCTCATCGGGTCGATCCCGTGGCTCGGCCCGACCCGGACGGCGAAGATCATGCAGGAGCTGCGGATCTCGCCGTCGAAGCGCCTCGGGGGCCTCGGGGTGCACCAGTACCAGCGCCTGCACGAGTTCCTCGTGCGCAGGCAGGCGCCGCGCCGGCCGTCCGAGCCCGAGCCGCGCGGCAGCCGGCTCGTCGTGCTCGCCGGTCCGACCGCGGTCGGCAAGGGCACGGTCGCGGCGTACATCCGGGAGCACTACCCGGACGTGCTGCTGTCGGTCAGCGCGACGACGCGCGCGCCGCGCCCCGGCGAGATCGACGGCGTCACCTACTTCTTCCTCACCGACGAGCAGTTCGACCGCATGGTCGAGGCCGGACAGTTCCTCGAGCACGCGACCGTGCACAACGCCTACCGCTACGGCACCCCGCGGGCGCCCATCGAGGACGCGCTCGCCTCCGGGCGCAGCGTGCTGCTCGAGATCGACATCCAGGGCGCGAGGCAGGTGCGCGCCGCGTTCCCGGAGGCGAAGCTCGTCTTCCTCCTGCCGCCCACCTGGGACGAGCTGGTGCGGCGGCTGACGGGCCGCGGCACCGAAGGGCCCGAGGAGCAGGCGCGCCGGCTCGAGACCGCGAAGGTCGAGCTGGCGGCGCAGGAGGAGTTCGACGCGACGGTCGTGAACACCGACGTGCCCGATGCGGCCCGCGAGGTCGTAGACTTGATGACTGCTTGAGACCCAGCGGGGTCCGGCCCCAGCCTTCGTTTTGAAGGGGTTTCTGCGGCACAGCCCGAGCCGTGCTCGGCGGTGGGATGCAGAAACCCCTTCAAAACGCACCTCGACACGAAGGAGACCGCACATGTCCAGCACCAAGGGCATCATCGACCCGCCCATCGACGAGCTCCTCACCAAGGTGGACTCGAAGTACGGGCTCGTGATCTTCGCGTCGAAGCGCGCGCGCCAGATCAACGACTACTACGCCGACCTGCACGAGGGCAGCCTGTTCGACAACGTCGGCCCGCTCGTCGAGTCGTCGATCGACGACAAGCCGCTGTCGGTCGCCCTCCGCGAGATCAACGAGGACAAGCTCAGCATCACCGCCGACCAGACGCTGCCGGTCGCGCCGGAGCCCGTGGCCGAGGAGCTCTGACCTCCTCCCGGAGGTCCTGAGGTCCATGAAGGTCGTCGTCGGCATCACCGGCGGCATCGCGGCCTACAAGGCCGTCGGCGTCGTCCGCGCCCTCGTGCTCGCGGGACACGACGTGCACGTCGTGCCGACCGCGGCCGCGCTGCGGTTCGTCGGCCGGCCCACCCTCGAGGCGATCAGCCGCAATCCGGTCGAGTCCGACCTGTACGAGGGCGTTGCGGAGGTGCGGCACGTCGCGCTCGGGCAGACCGCTGACCTGATCGTGATCGCGCCCGCGACCGCGAACACGCTCGCGAAGCTCGCCGTCGGCCTCGCCGACGACCTCCTGGGCACCACGGTGCTCGCCTCCTCCGCGCCGCTCGTCGTCGCCCCGGCGATGCACACCGGCATGTGGGAGCACCCGGCCACGCAGGCGAACGTCCGCACGCTCGAGGCGCGCGGCGTGGTCGTCGTCGGCCCCGCGAGCGGTCAGCTGACCGGCGCGGACGCGGGGGCGGGCCGGATGTCGGAGCCGGGCGACATCGTCGAGGCGGCGCTCGACGCGGCCACGGCGGCGAACCCGGACCTCGACCGCGCGGTCGTCCCCGAGACCGCTGGGGTGTCCCACGACCGCCTCGCGGGCCGGACCGTGCTGATCTCCGCCGGGGGCACGCGCGAGCCGCTCGACCCTGTGCGGTTCCTCGGCAACTCGTCGACCGGCAGCCAGGGCGTGGCGCTCGCTGCGGCGGCGCGCGACCGGGGCGCCGCGGTGGTGCTCCTCGCGGCGAACCTCGAGGTGCCGGCCCCGGAGGGCGTGCGCGTCGTGCCCGTGACGAGCGCGCAGGCGATGCTCGACGCCGCCCGCGCCGAGGCGCAGGCGGCCGACCTCGTCATCATGGCCGCGGCGGTCGCCGACTACCGCCCGGCCACGACCGCGGAGACGAAGCTGAAGAAGGCCGACCTCGGCGACGCGCTCACCGTGGAGCTCGTCCGGAACCCCGACGTGCTCGCGACCCTGGCCGCGGAGCGGCCGCGCCCCGACCAGGTCGTGGTGGGGTTCGCCGCGGAGACCGAGGCCGACCCGGAGCGCCTGCTCGCGCTCGGACGCGAGAAGATCGCTGCGAAGGGCGCCGACTTCCTCGTGCTGAACGAGGTCGGGTTCGACCGCGGCTTCGGCCCGGGCGAGACGGCGGTGACGGTCATCGACCGGGAGGGCCGCGTCATCGGCGAGGCGTCCGGCACGAAGCCGTCGGTGGCCGCTGCCATCCTCGACGCCGTCGCCCCCGCCTGACCCGGCGCCGCAGACCACCCCACGAGGAGACCCCCATGTCGTTGCGCCTGTTCACGTCGGAGTCGGTGACCCCGGGCCACCCGGACAAGATCTGCGACCAGATCTCCGACAGCATCCTCGACGCGCTCATCGCCCAGGACCGGGACGCCCACGTGGCGGTCGAGACGCTCGTCACGACCGGGCTCGTCCACGTCGCTGGCGAGGTCTCCACCACCGGTTACGTGGACATCCCCGGCATCGTCCGGGACCGCATCCGCGCGATCGGCTACGACTCCTCGGAGCAGGGGTTCGACGGGTCGACGTGCGGGGTGACCGTGAGCGTGGGCGAGCAGTCCCGCGAGATCGCCGACGGGGTCGGGGTCGCCGTGGAGGCGCGGGCGGGCAGCGACGACCCGTACGACCTCCAGGGCGCAGGCGACCAGGGCATCATGTTCGGCTACGCCGTGCGGGAGACGCCGGAGCTGATGCCGATCCCGATCGCGCTCGCGCATCGGCTCTCGCAGCGCCTCACCCAGGTGCGGCAGGACGGCTCGCTGCCGTACCTGCGGCCCGACGGCAAGACGCAGGTGACCATCGGGTACGACGGCATCCGGCCGGTCTCGGTGGAGGCGGTCGTCATCTCGACGCAGCACGCCCCCTGGGTCGAATCCGGGACGATCCGCGAGGACGTGCTCCGGTCCGTCGTCGATCCGGTGCTCCAGGGGTCGGGGCTCGCGGTCCGCGAACCCCGGATCTACATCAACCCGTCCGGCCGGTTCGAGGTCGGCGGCCCGAAGGCCGACGCCGGGCTGACGGGGCGGAAGATCATCGTCGACACCTACGGCGGCGCGAGCCGCCACGGCGGCGGGGCGTTCAGCGGCAAGGACCCGTCGAAGGTCGACCGCTCCGGCGCATACGCGATGCGCTGGGTCGCGAAGAACGCCGTCGCGGCCGGCCTCGCGGAGCGGCTCGAGCTGCAGGTCGCGTACGCGATCGGCGCGGCCGAGCCGGTCGGCCTCTACGCGGAGACGTTCGGCACGGCGCACGTGCCGGAGGAGCGCATCGTGGCCGCGATCCGCGAGGTGTTCGACCTGCGGCCCGGCGCGATCATCGACGCGCTCGACCTCCGCCGTCCCGTCTACGCGGCGACCGCGGCGTTCGGGCACTTCGGGCGCGAGCTGCCCGCGTTCACCTGGGAGCGCACGGACCGGGCCGCGGCCCTGGCGGCCGCCGCGGGGCTCTAGTCCCATGGCCGGGCCCGGCCGCGTCGCGAAGGTGGTGCTCGACTCGCCGCTGCCGCGACTCGACCACCTCTTCGACTACCGCGTCCCGGAGGCGCTGGCGGCGGAGGTGGTCCCGGGCGTCCGGGTGAAGGTGCCGCTGCGGGTGGCCGGTCGGGTCGCCGACGGCTGGGTCGTGGCGCTCGCGGACACGTCGGAGGCGCCGGGGGAGCTCTCGCCGATCGACCGCGTCGTGTCGAGCGCGCCCGTGCTCGCGCCGGAGGTGTGGCGGCTCGCCCGCGCCGTCGCCGACCGGAACGCCGGGGTCGCGAGCGACGTGCTCCGGATCGCGGTCCCGAAGCGGCAGGCGCGGGTCGAGCAGCGCTGGCTGGCCGCGGAGACCGCAGCGCCCGCCCCGGTCCGCGCCGATCCGGACCCGATGGCGGCCGCCCTGCTCGAGGGCCGCAGGATCGCCGCGATGCCCACCGCGCACCTCGTCGACGCCAGCGGCGACTGGGTCGGCGGCTGGGCGGCGGACGTCGCGCAGCTCGCGGCCGCGGTCGCGGCGTCGGGGCGGACGACGATCGTCGCCACCCCGGACCGCCGGGATCTCGATCAGCTCGAGACGGCGCTCGCGGCCGGTCCCGCCGCGGACCTCGTGCTGCGCATCGACGCCTCCCGGCCGCCGTCGGCGCGGTACCGCGCGCACCTCACCGCGCTCGAGCCCGGCCCGCACATCCTGATCGGCAACCGCTCGGCGGTGTACGCCCCGGCAGCCGAGCTCGGGGCGCTCGTCGTCTGGGAGGAGGCCGACCCGTTCCACCAGGAGCCCCTCGCCCCGTACGCCGGCACCCGGGACGTGGCGCTGCTCCGGCAGGAGCAGTCCGGCGCGGGCCTGCTGCTGCTCTCCTCGACGCGCTCCACGACCGTGCAGCGGCTCGTCGAGCTCGGCTGGTGCGAGGACTGGGCGGCCCCCCGCGGCCGGCCAGGCGTCATCCTCACGCCGGACGACGGTCGCGGCACGCGCATCCCCTCCGCCGCGTACCAGGCGGTGCAGCGCGCGCTGACCTCCGGGCCCGTGCTCGTGCAGGTCGCGAAGCCGGGCGACGCCGCGCTCCGCGCCCTGCGGGCGGGGGACGCGCCGTTGCCGATCGACGCCGGCCGCACCGCGCACGAGCTCGGGCGGGCCTTCCCGGGCGTCGCGGTCGTCGTGGCGGACGGCGACCACGTCCACGACACGGTTCCCGACGGACCGCGGATCGTCGTCGCGACCCGTGGCGCGGAGCCGCGCGCGCCGGGCGGCTACCGCGCCGTCCTGCTGCTCGACGGGGCCAGGATGCTGCTCCGGGAGTCGCTGTGGGTGGCGGAGGACTGCCTCCGCTGGTGGTCGTCCGCCGCGATGCTCGCGGCCCCCGACGCGCCCGTGCACCTCGTGGGCGTGACCGGCGACGTCGCGACGGCGCTCGCGACGTGGCGGTCGGCGGACTTCGCGGCGCGGCAGCTCGCGGATCGCCGCGTGCTGCGGTTCCCGCCGGTGGTGCGGCTCGCGGCCGCGAGCGGCCCCGTGCGGGCGGTGGAGGAGCTGCTCGAGTCCTGGTCCGGCGTCGGCGCGGAGGTGCTGAGCCGCTCGGAGGAGGAACGGGGCGAGCGGGTCGTCGTCCGCTTCCCGACGGGGGCCGGCCGCCGCGTGGCGGACGTGGCGAAAGCGGCGCTGATCCGGCACGGCAGCGCGCGCCGCCCGAAGCCGCCCGCCCCGCCGCCTCCGGTCCTCCGGGTGCGCTTCGACCCCCACGAGCCCTTCTGAGCGCCCGCTGGCCGCTCCCGTCGGTCGAGGTGCGAGCGGAGCGAGCCTCGAGACCACCCCGCGCGCATGACAGGCTTGCGGGGTGCGCCTGATCTTCGCCGGCACCCCGGAAGCGGCGGTCCCGTCGCTCGAGGCGCTCGCCGCTTCGGACCACGAGATCGCCGCGGTCGTCACCCGCCCGCCCGCCCCGCTGGGGCGGAAGCGCACCCTCACGCCGTCGCCGGTCGAGACGACGGCGGTCGCGCTCGGCCTCCCCGTGACCCGCGCGAGCCGGCTCGGGCCGGACGAGACCGCGGCGCTCACGGCGCTCCACGCCGATCTCGGCGTGATCGTCGCCTACGGCGGCCTCGTCAAGGAGCCGCTGCTGTCCGCCCCGCGGCTCGGCTGGGTGAACCTGCACTTCTCCCTCCTGCCCAGGTGGCGGGGCGCCGCGCCGGTGCAGCGCGCCGTCATCGCCGGTGACACGGAGACCGCGGTCGAGGTGTTCCAGCTGGAGGCCGGGCTCGACACCGGCCCCGTGTTCGCGAGCGAGACCGTCGCGATCGGCGCGCTCGAGACCGCCGGGCATCTCCTCGCCCGCCTCGCCCCGATCGGCGCCCGGGTGCTCGCGCGGGTGGTCGACGACCTCGCCGCTGGCATCGCGGTCCCTGTCCCGCAGGAGGGCGAGGTGACGCCGGCGCCGAAGCTCGTGCTCGCGGACGGACGGCTCGACTGGCGGGAGCCCGCCGACCGCGTCTTCGCGCGGATCCGCGGCTGCACCCCGGAGCCGGGCGCGTGGACGACCGTCGCCGACCGGCGGCTCAAGGTGCTCGAGGCCGCCCCCGCGCGGGACGTCGCGGGCGGCGCGCCCGGCACCGTGACCGCCGTCGACCGGCGCGTGCTGGTCGGCTGCGGCGAGGGCGCGCTCGAGCTGCTGCGCGTGCAGCCGGAGGGACGCGGGGCGATGGCCGCGGATGCGTGGCTCCGGGGCGCGGGCACCGGGGTGGTGCTCGGGTGAGCGCGCCGATCAGCCCGGCGAGGGCGATCGCGCTCGAGGTGCTCACCGGGGTGCGGGAGCGCGACGCGTACGCGAACCTCCTGCTGCCCTCCGTCCTCGCGCGGCGCAGGCCGTCCCGCGAGGACGCGGCCTTCGCCACCGAGCTCGCGTACGGCACCCTGCGGCTCGCCGGGCGGTACGACGCGATCATCGCCGCCGCATCGGGCCGGAAGGTGGAGCAGATCGACCCGCCGGTGCTCGACGTGCTGCGGCTCGCGACGCATCAGCTGCTCGCGCTGCGGACCGCGCGGCACGCCGCGGTCCACCAGGCCGTCGAGCAGGCCAGGGCGCTGAAGGGCCGCGGCGCCGCAGGGTTCGCGAACGCGGTCCTGCGCCGGGTCGGCGAGCGGGACGACGACGGGTGGACGGCGGTGCTCACGGAGGGCGTCGCGGATCCGCTGGTCCGCGCGGCGCTCGCGACCGCGCATCCGGAGTGGGTGGTGCGCGAGCTCGACGCGGCGCTCTCCACGATGGCCGACGGCGGCGGGGACCTCGCGCCGCTGCTCGAGGTGGACGACGCCGCACCGCCCGTCGGGCTCGCGGCCCTGCCCGGGCTCGCGGACCGCGACGAGCTGGTCGACGACACGGGACTCGCGCTGCGGCGCCACCGGCTCTCGCCGATCGGGGTCGAGCTCGACGGCGGCGACCCGGCACGGCTGCCGTCCGTCGCGGCGGGCGTCGTCCGCGTGCAGGACCCGGGATCGCAGCTCGCCGCGCTCGCGCTCACCCGCGCGCGCCCCGTGCGCGGCGGCGAGCGCTGGCTCGACCTGTGCGCGGGGCCCGGCGGCAAGGCGGCGCTGCTCGCGGCGGAGGCGCGCCTCGGGGGCGCCTCCCTGCTCGCGAACGAGATCATCCCCGCCCGCGCGCGGCTCGTCGGCCGGGCCCTCGCGGGCGTGCCAGGCGACCACCCCGTGGAGACGGGCGACGGCCGCCGGTTCGCGGGCGGCACCCGCCGCTTCGACCGCGTGCTCCTCGACGCCCCCTGCTCCGGGCTTGGGGCGCTTCGACGGCGCCCGGAGGCGCGGTGGCGGAAGCGGCCGGAGGACCTCCCGGACCTCGTGGCGCTGCAGGCGGACCTGCTCGACGCGGCCGTCGCGGCGCTCGTCCCCGGTGGCCTGCTCGCCTACGTCACCTGCTCGCCGGTCGTCGCCGAGACGACCGATGCGGTCGCGGCCGCCCTCGAGCGCCACCCCGGCCTCCGCGCGGTGCCGACCGCGCCGGTCGTCGACGCGATCACCGGCCACCGGCTCCAGGACGCGGAGCGGGGCACTGCAGTCCAGCTCTGGCCGCACCGCCACGGCACCGACGCGATGTTCGTGCAGCTCCTCACCCGCGTCTGACATCCGCGGATCCGGAGATCCTCGGCGCCACGCCGACGCGGAGGCCGTCACGACGGCGTGTCGTGCAGGATCTCCGGATCCGCGAAGGCGCCGGCTCAGCGCGCGAGCCGCTTGGCGAGGAGGCCGGCGTGCTCGGCGACCACGGCCGCGAGGTCGCCGCGGTCGGCGGGCGGCCGCTCGCCCCGGACGAACGTGACCGCGAGCGCCGCGACCGGCCAGCCCGCGTGGTCCCGCACCGGGACGGCCACGGAGGCGGTGCCCGGCGTCACCTCGCCGTCCTCGACGGCCCAGCCGCGCTCCGTGGTCGCGTCGAGCAGGCGACGCAGCGCCGGGTAGGACGCCGGGCCGCCCCCGCCGCGCTGCGCGAACGCCGTCCGATCGGGGTAGAGCGCGCGGACCTGGGCGCGCGGGAGCGCGGCGAGCTGCGCGAGCCCGCTCGCGGTGACGTGGGCCGGGAGGCGCACCCCGACCTCGGTGACGAGCGCGGGCCGCCGCGGAGCCCGCTCCTCGACCAGGTAGATCACGTCGCGCCCGTGCAGCGCCGCGAGGTGCGCGTTCTCCCCGAGCCGGTCGACGAGCGCGGCGAGGATCGGCCGCCCGAGCCGGGTGAGCGGCTCCTGCCGGTTGAACCCGCCGGCGAGCTCGAACGCCGCGATGCCGATGCCCCACCGGTGCGCCTCCGGGAACCGGAGCACGAAGCCCTCCTCCTCGAGCACCCCGAGCAGGCGGTACACGGAGGCGCGGGGGAGTCCCGTCGCCGCGGCGAGCTGCCCCGCCGCCATCGGTCCGCGCGCGGATCCGAGGTGCGCGAGGAGCCGCAGGGCACCGCGCGCGGCAGGGGCGGTCATGGCCGAAGTGTCCCACGGGTGAGACAGCAGCCGCGGCGCAGCCCTCGCGCGCACCCGCGGCGGAGCGAACGATGGACCCATGGCAGAGGTCACGGTGGGCGGTGCGCCGCTCGGCATCGACGAGGTCGTCCGGGTCGCGCGCGGCGGGGCGCGGGTGGCGCTCGACGCGGACGCCAGGGCCCGCGTCGCGGCCTCGCGGGGGGTCGTCGACGCACTCGCCGCGGACCCGGAGCCCCACTACGGCGTCTCCACCGGGTTCGGCGCGCTCGCGACGACGTTCATCGCCCCCGACGCGCGCACCCGGCTCCAGCGCAGCCTGATCCGCAGCCACGCCGCGGGCACCGGGCCGGTCGTGGAGCAGGAGGTCGTCCGGGCGCTCATGCTGCTCCGCATCCAGACCCTCGCCACCGGCCGCACGGGCGTGCGGGAGTCGACGCTCGACACGGCGCTGAAGGTCCTGAACGCGGGCATCACGCCGGTCGTGCACGAGTACGGCTCCCTCGGCTGCTCGGGCGACCTCGCTCCGCTCGCGCACAGCGCCCTCCTCCTGATGGGCGAGGGGCTCGCGCATGACGCCTCCGGCACGCTCCTGGGGGCGCCGGAGGCCCTGGACCGCGCCGGGGTCGCCCCCGTCGAGCTCGCGGAGAAGGAGGGCCTCGCGCTCGTCAACGGCACCGACGGGATGCTGGGGATGCTGGTCCTCGCGCTGCACGACCTCGCGACCCTCCTCACCACCGCCGACGTGGTCGCGGCGATGACCACGGAGGCGCTGCTCGGCACCGACGCCGCGTGGGCCGCCGATCTCGTGGCGCTCCGCCCGCAGGCGGGCCAGCAGATCGCCGCCGCGAACCTGGTGCGGACGATGGCCGGCTCGGCGATCCGCGACAGCCACCGCGGCCCCGACCACACGGTCGTGCAGGACGCGTACTCGCTCCGGTGCGCGCCCCAGGTGCACGGCGCGGTCCGCGACACGTGGGCCCACGCCGCGCAGGTCGCGCAGCGGGAGCTCGCGGCCGCGATCGACAACCCCGTCGTGACCGCGGACGGCCGGGTGGAGTCGAACGGGAACTTCCACGGCGCGCCGATCGGCTACGTCCTCGACTTCCTCGCGATCGCCGCCGCCGATCTCGCGAGCATGTCGGAGCGGCGCACGGACCGCCTCCTCGACCCGAAGCGCAACCACGGCCTGCCCGCGTTCCTCGCGGACGACGCGGGCGTCGACTCGGGTCTGATGATCGCGCAGTACACGGCGGCCGGCCTCGTGAGCGAGCTGAAGCGCCTCGCGGTCCCCGCCTCGGTCGATTCGATCCCGTCGTCGGCGATGCAGGAGGACCACGTGTCGATGGGCTGGCACGCGGCGAGGAAGCTCCGCCGCGGCATCGACGCCCTCGCCCACGTGCTCGGCATCGAGCTGCTCGCGGCCGCGCGCGCCCTCGAGCTGCGCGCGCCCCTGACCCCGGCGCCCGTCGCGGCGGCCGTGGTCGCGCGCCTGCGCGAGCAGGTCGCGGGGCCCGGGCCGGACCGCTTCCTCGCGCCCGAGATCGAGGCCGCAACCGCCCTGGTCCACTCGGGCGGCGTCCGCGCCGCCGCCGAGTCCGTCGCCGGCCCGCTCGGCTGAGCGGACCCCCGCTGAACAGGAGTCCCGACATGGAGAGAACCGCCGTCCGCGCACCGCGCGGCACCGGCCTCAGCGCGAAGTCGTGGCAGACCGAGGCGCCCCTCCGGATGCTCATGAACAACCTCGATCCCGAGGTCGCGGAGCATCCGGAGGAGCTCGTCGTCTACGGCGGTACGGGCAGGGCCGCCCGGTCGTGGGAGGCGTTCGACGCGATCGTCCGCACGCTCCGCGAGCTCGAGCCGGACGAGACGCTGCTCGTGCAGTCCGGCAAGCCGGTCGGCGTGTTCCGCACGCACGAGTGGGCGCCGCGGGTGCTGATCGCGAACTCGAACCTCGTACCGGACTGGGCGACCTGGCCGGAGTTCCGGCGGCTCGAATCGCTCGGGCTCACCATGTACGGCCAGATGACGGCCGGATCGTGGATCTACATCGGCACCCAGGGGATCCTGCAGGGCACCTACGAGACGTTCGCGGCGGTCGCGGCGCAGCGCTTCGGCGGCTCCCTCGCTGGCACCCTCACGGTCACCGCCGGGGCCGGCGGCATGGGCGGCGCGCAGCCGCTCGCGGTCACGCTGAACGGCGGCGCGGTGCTCGTGGTCGACGTCGACCGCAGCCGGCTCGAGCGCCGTCGCGACCGCCGCTACCTCGACGAGGTCGCCGACTCGCTCGACGACGCGCTCGGCAGGGTGCTCGCGGCGAAGGCGGAGCGCCGGCCCCGCTCCGTCGGTCTCGAGGGCAACCAGGCCGAGGTGCTGCCCGAGCTCCTCCGGCGCGGCGTTGCCGTCGACGTGGTGACCGACCAGACCAGCGCGCACGACCCGCTGCGGTACCTGCCCGCCGGCGTGCCGTTCGCCGAGTGGCGCGAGGCGGCGGAGGCGGACCCGGAGGCGTTCACCCTCGCGGCGCGCGCCTCGATGGCCGAGCACGTCCGCGCGATGGTCGGGTTCCAGGACCGCGGCGCCGCGGTGTTCGACTACGGCAACTCGCTCCGGGCGGAGGCGCGGCTCGGCGGCTACGAGGACGCGTTCGCCTTCCCGGGCTTCGTGCCCGCCTACATCCGGCCGCTGTTCGCGGAGGGCAAGGGCCCGTTCCGCTGGGTGGCGCTGTCCGGCGACCCGGCCGACATCGCGGCGACCGACCGGGCGATCCTCGAGCTGTTCCCCGAGGACGCGGCGCTGCGGCGCTGGATCGAGGCCGCGGGCGAGCACGTCGCGTTCGAGGGGCTGCCCGCGCGCATCTGCTGGCTCGGCTACCGGGAGCGGCACCTCGCGGGGCTCCGGTTCAACGAGATGGTCGCCGCAGGCGAGCTGTCCGCGCCGATCGTGATCGGCCGCGACCATCTCGACGCGGGCTCGGTCGCCTCCCCGTACCGCGAGACGGAGGCGATGGCCGACGGCTCGGACGCGATCGCGGACTGGCCGCTGCTGAACGCGCTGCTCAACACCGCGTCCGGAGCGACCTGGGTGTCGATCCACCACGGCGGGGGTGTCGGCATCGGCCGGTCGATCCACGCGGGACAGGTCGTGGTCGCCGACGGCACGGAGCTCGCCGCGCAGAAGATCGCGCGGGTGCTCGTCAACGATCCCGGCACCGGGGTGATGCGGCACGTCGACGCCGGCTACGAGCGGGCGCACGAGGTGGCCGCCGAGCGGGGGCTCTGGGTGCCGTCGGCGCCCGGGCTCGACGTGCGCCCGTGAGCGCCGCGCTCGACCTGCTCGCCGAGCTCGACGACGTCGGCCGCGACCCGCGCGGCGGCTGGTCGCGCCCGGGCTTCGGGGACGCCGTCGCGGCGATGCAGCACTGGTTCACCGAGCACGCGGAGGCGATCGGACTCGACGTCGTCCGCGACCGCAACGGCAACCTCTGGGCCTGGTGGGGGGAACCCGCTCGGGACGCGGTCGTCACCGGTAGCCACCTCGACTCCGTGCCGGGCGGCGGCCGGCTCGACGGGCCGCTCGGCGTCGTGTCCGCGCTCGTCGCGGTCGGCCGCCTGCGCGCCTCCGGGTTCCGCCCGCGGCGCCCGCTCGCGGTCGTCGTGTTCGCGGAGGAGGAGGGCTCCGAGCTGGGGATCGCGTGCCTCGGCTCCCGGCTCGCGACGGGCGCGGTCGACCCCGCGGTCGTCGCCGGGGTGCCCGCGCTCGCGGGTGCCGGCGCGGACCCGGACGGGGTCGGCCGGATCGGCCGGTTCGTGGAGCTGCACGTCGAGCAGGGCCGCGGGCTCGCGGACCTGGGTGCCCCGATCGGGCTCGCGACGCGCGTCCTCGCGCACGGCCGGTGGCGCGTCCGGATCACGGGGCGCGGCGACCACGCCGGCACGACCCGGATGGCGGACCGCGCCGACCCGGTGGTCGCGGCGGCCCGCGTCGTGCTCGCGATCGAGCGGGCCGCGCTCGCCGTCGACGGCGCCCGCGCGACGGTCGGCAGGATCGAGGCGATCCCCGGCGGCACGAACGTCATCGCCTCCGCCGTCGAGCTGACGCTCGACGTCCGCGCGGACACCGCGCACGCGGTCCGCGGGCTCGTCTCCCGCATCGAGGAGGCCGGCGCGCTCGAGTCCGCGCGCAACGGCTGCGGCTTCGCGATCGAGCGCGGCAGCTGGAGCGACGAGGTGGTCTTCGACGCGGCGCTCCGCGACGAGCTCGACGCGGTGCTCGGCGGTGTGCCCGCGCTGCCGACCGGAGCCGGCCACGACGCGGCCGTCCTCGCCGCCCTGGTGCCCGCGGCGATGCTCTTCGTCCGCAACCCGACGGGCGTCTCCCACGCGCAGGAGGAGGACGCGGCCGACGCGGACATCGACGCGGGGGTGGACGCGCTGGAACGCGTCCTCCGCCACCTCGCCGCATGACCACCTCCGGCCCCGTGCATTTCGAAGGGGTTCCTGGCGCCTCCGGCGCGCAGGAACCCCTTCGAAATGCACTCGTGTTCTGGGTCGAGACGCTGGTCACCCCCGACGGGGTCCGCCGCGGCGTGCGGCTCCGGATCGTCGACGGACGGATCGCCGCCGTGCAGGACGGGGTCGCGCCGGCGGAGGACGACGAGCGCCTCGGCTTCGTCGTGCCCGGGTTCGTGAACGCCCACTCGCACGCGTTCCACCGGGTCCTCCGCGGCAGGACTTACGACGCGGGCGGCGACTTCTGGCGCTGGCGGGAGGCGATGTACGCCGCGGCGGCGTCGCTCACGCCCGACTCCTACCGCGACCTCGCGACCCGGGTGTTCGCGGAGATGGCGGCAGCGGGCTGGACCGCCGTCGGCGAGTTCCACTACGTGCACCACCGGCCCGACGCGCGCCCGTACGACCCGCCGCACGCCATGGAGCTCGCGCTCGCCGCGGCGGCGCGTGAGGTGGGGCTGCGGCTCGTGCTGCTCGACACCTGCTACCTCACGGCCGACGTCGACGGGAGCCCGCTCGAGCCCGCGCAGCGGCGCTTCGGCGACGGGGACGCGGACGGCTGGCTCGCGCGCAGGCGGGCGCTGCGGGAGGTCGTCGGGGACGATCCCCTCGTCACCGTCGGCGCCGCGATCCACTCCGTCCGGGCCGTCCCGCTGCCCGCGATCGAGCGCATCCTCGAGGAGCTGCCCGCGGACGTCCCCCTGCACCTCCACCTCGCCGAGCAGCCCCGCGAGACGGCCGCGTTCCTCGCGGCGCACGGGGAGACGCCCGCGGCTGCGCTCGAGCGCCTCGGTGCGCTCGGCCCGCGCACCACGCTCGTGCACGGCACGCACCTGACGAGGGAGGACGTCGACCGCGTCGGCGCCGCGGGCGCGACGGTCGCGTGCTGCCCGACGACCGAGGCCGACCTCGGCGACGGCATCGGCCCCGCCCGGGCGCTCGCGGACGCCGGTGCTCGCATCGCGCTCGGCTCCGACGGCCAGTCGGTGATCGACCCGCTGCTCGAGATCCGGGGGCTGGAGGCGGGGGAGCGGCTCGCCTCCGGGCGGCGCGGCCGCTTCACCCCCGAGGCGCTGCTCGAGGCCGCGACCACGAACGGCGCCCGCAGCCTCGGGCTCCCTCCTGCCCGGTTCCGGCCGGGCGACCCCGCCGACCTCGTCGAGCTCGACCCCGACTCCGTCCGCACGCGCGGTGCGGCTCCGGAGCAGCTGATCCTGACCGCGACCGCCTCGGACGTCCTCCGCACGGTCGTCGCCGGCCGCACCGTCTTCCACCGATCAGGCCGGATCGAGCGACACGCCGACGAACGCGGCACGCGGGAGGGCGTGCCGGGGAACGGACCTGATCGGTGACGAGCGAGCTGCTGACGGGGATCGCGGAGCTGACCACGTTCGACGGCCCCAGCCCCGCCGCGTCGACCCGGCTCACGGACGCCGCGATCGTGGTGCAGGAGGGGCGCGTCGCCTGGATCGGCAGCGCCGGGTCGGCGCCGGCTGCGGACGTGCGCACCGACCTCGGCGGCCGGGCCGTGCTACCGGGGTGGGTCGACTGCCACACCCATCTCGTGTTCGCGGGCGACCGGGCCGCCGAGTTCGAGGCACGCCTCGCCGGTCGCCCGTACTCGGCCGGCGGCAGCGCGACGTCCGTCGCGGCGACCAGGGCGGCGAGCGACGAGGCGCTGCTCGCCGCCGCCCGCCGGCTCAGGGCGGAGGCGCTCGCCGGCGGCACCACGACGATCGAGACCAAGACGGGCTACGGCCTCGACGTGGCGACGGAGACGCGGCTCGCGCGGGTGGGACGCGCGGTCGCCGACTCGGTCACGTTCCTCGGCGCGCACCTCGTGCCGCCCGGCACCGACCGGCGCGCGTACCTCGACCTCGTCACGGGCCCGATGCTCACCGCCGTCCGCCCCTTCGTCGACGCGGTCGACGTGTTCTGCGAGACCGGCGCGTTCGACGTCGACGAGTCGCGGGAGGTCCTCCTCGCCGGCCGGGCCGCGGGGCTGCGCCTCCGGGTGCACGGCAACCAGCTGGGCGCATCCGGCGGGGTCGCGCTCGCCGCGGAGCTCGGCGCCGCGAGCGTCGACCACGTCAACCACGTGTCCGCGGCGGACCTCGATGCGCTCGCCGGCTCGGGCACGACGGCGGTGCTGCTCCCGGCCGCCGACCTCTCCACCCGCGAACCGCTGGCGCCGGCCCGGCGCCTCCTCGACGCCGGCGTGCCCCTCGCGATCGCGAGCAACTGCAACCCGGGCTCGAGCTTCACGACCTCCGTCGCCTTCTGCGTCGCCACCGCGGTGCTGCAGCAGCGGCTCACCGTCGCGGAGGCGCTCTGGGCGGCGACCCGCGGAGGCGCGGCCGTCCTCGGGCTGCAGGATGCCGGGGCGATCCGGGTCGGCGGTCCCGCCGACCTCCACGTGCTCGACGCCCCGTCGGCCGTGCACCTCGTCTACCGGCCGGGGGTGCCGCTCACGGAGCGGGTGATGGTCGGCGGCCGCTGAGGGAGCCGAGGGCATGCTGTGCTCCATGCCCGTCGAGACCCGCACCGTGCCCTTCCGCGACCTCGAGACCTGGGTGCAGGTGACGACGCCGGAGCAGCCCCGCGCGGGCGCCCTCCCGCTCGTCGTGCTGCACGGCGGCCCCGGCATGGCGCACGACTACGTGAAGAACATCGCCGCGCTCGCGGAGGAGACGGGTCGCACCGTCGTCCACTACGACCAGGTCGGCTGCGGGAGGAGCACCCACCGTCCCGACGCGGCCGCCGACTTCTGGACCCCCGCGCTCTTCGTCGAGGAGTTCGCGAACCTCGTCGCCGCGCTCGGCCTCGAGCGCTACCACGTGCTCGGCCAGTCCTGGGGCGGCATGCTCGGCGCCGAGATCGCCATCACCCGACCGGAGGGGCTCGCCTCCCTCGCGATCTGCAACTCGCCCGCCTCCATGCGGCTGTGGGTCGAGGGGGCGAACGCGCTCCGCGCCGAGCTGCCGCCCGAGGTCCGCGACGCGCTGGACCGGCACGAGGCCGCCGGCACGATCGACGACCCGGAGTACGTCGCCGCGACCCAGGTCTTCTACGACCGCCACGTGTGCCGCGTGCAGCCCACGCCGCAGGACTTCCTCGACACCGTGGCGCAGATGGAGGCGGACCCGACCGTGTACCACACGATGAACGGCGTCAACGAGTTCTTCGTGACCGGCACCCTCGAGGACTGGTCGGTCGTCGAGGAGGTCGCGGGGATCACCGCGCCGACGCTGGTGATCGCCGGCGAGCTCGACGAGGCCACTCCCGAGACCTGGGCGCCGTTCGTCGAGCGCATCCCCGACGTGCGCAGCCGGGTCTTCGCGGGTGCCAGCCACTGCACCCATCTCGAGCAGCCGGAGGCGTTCCGCGCCGTCGTCGCCGCGTTCCTCGCCGAGCACGACGCGGATGCGGCCACCTTCCAGCCCTCCTGATCCGCGCCTCCCGCCCGCCCCGAATCCCTCGAGGAGCATCCGTGTCCACCAGCGATCAGCACCCGCGCACGCCCCCCGCACCGGAGCGGTTCCTCGGCAAGGCGCTCGGCCGCCCCGGCTTCTCCGCGGCCGTGCCGCCCGTGCTCCGCGTCGTCGCCGGCGCGGGTGACCGGATCGCGTTCGAGACGGATGAGGCCGTGTACGCGGAGCTGCACGAGACGAAGGATCTCGCCGGCCTGTCGGCGCCGATCAACCCGGTCACGGGTCCCGTCTTCGTCGACGGCGCGCATCCCGGCGACGCCCTCGCGGTGACGATCCACGAGATCCGGCTGCTCGACCGCGGGTGGTCCGTCAGCCTGCCCGGCACGGGTGCGCTCGCCGGGCCGATGGGCGACGAGGTGTTCACGCGCCGTGTGCCGATCGACGCGGAGGGCGTGCACGTCACCGACCGGCACGTGCTGCCGCCGCGGCCGATGATCGGCTGCATCGGCGTCGCACCGGCGGCCGGGACGAACTCGACGGTCATGCCCGCGCACGCCCTCGGCGGGAACATGGACGTCACGGAGGCGCGACCCGGTTCCACCGTCTTCCTCCCCGTCGCGGTCGAAGGCGCCCTGCTGTCGATCGGGGACATCCACGCGGTGATGGCGGAGGGGGAGTCCTCCTTCGTCGCGATCGAGGCGGAGGGCGTCGCGGTCGTCTCGGTCGACGTCGTGCCCGGGCTGCGGCTGCGGGCACCGCGGATCGAGACCCCGGATGAGTGGGTCTTCGTGGGCCTCGGCGATCCCGTGCAGGAGTCGATCCGGCGCGGCTACGAGGACCTGTTCGCGTTCCTGGTGGACGAGCACGGCTTCACGAAGGGCGACGCGTACGCGCTGCTCTCGGCGGCCGGCCACTCCCGGCTCGGCGGCCCGACCGGCTCAGCCGACCCGGACCCCCTGCATCCGTTCACCGCCGTCGGCGCGGTCACGCTCCACTCGATCGCCAAGTCCCTGCTCCGACCGGCCGGCCGCCCCATGATCTAGCGTTCCGAGCATGGCGGCCAAGGCGGAGCATCGCGTCCTCATCCTCTCCGCCGGTGTCGGGGCGGGGCACAACAGCGCGGGGGAGGCGGTCCGCGTCGCGGCGGAGGCGCGCACCGACGTCGAGGAGGTGCAGCTGCTCGACCTGCTCGAGGCGAGCAGCGCGCTGTACCGCGACCTGCTCGGCAAGGGGTACTTCACCCTCGTCGACAGCGCTCCCTGGCTCGTGGAGTTCGGGTACGACGTCACCGACCGCCCGTTCCGTCGGCGCGGCCCGATCGACCCGTGGACGAGGGCGAACGCGCTGCCGACGATCCGGGCGATCACGCGGTTCCGCCCGACCGCGATCGTCTGCACCCACTTCCTCCCGGCGCAGCTCGTCGCCGCCCTCCTGCTCGGCGGGAGGATCGACGCCCGCACCGCCGTCGTCACGACCGACTACGACTTCCAGGGGCTCTGGCTCACGAGCGCGTTCCACGCCTTCTCGGTGGCCAGGGAGGAGGGCCTCGTGCAGCTCACCGCGCTCGGCCTGCCCGCTGACCGGGTCGTGGCGACCGGCATCCCCATCCGTCGCTCCGACGTCGCCCTGCACCGCGAGCCGGCGGTGCCGCCGCGCCTGCTCGTCTCGGCCGGCGCCTCGGGAGGCGACTACGCGATCTCGGTGGTCCGCCAGACGATGCACATCCGCACCCCGTGCTCGATCACCGTCGTCTGCGGTCGCAACGATGCGCTGCGCCGCCGCATCGAGCAGCTCGTCGCGCCGATGGGCGACCGCTACCGCGTGCTCGGCTTCACCGACGCGATGCCGCGGCTGCTCGCCGAGTCGGACCTGTTCGTCGGGAAGCCGGGTGGGCTGTCGGCATCCGAGTGCATGGCGGCCGGCCTGCCGATGGTGCTCGTCAATCCGATCCCGGGCCAGGAGGTCCGCAACGGCGACTACCTCATGGAGCAGGGCGCCGCGATCCGCTGCAACACGGTGCAGACGATCGGCTGGAAGATCGACGAGGTGCTGCGGACGCCCGGGCGCCTCGCGGCGATGCGGGCCGCTGCGGCCGCGACGGGCCGGCCCGGCGCGGCGCGCGACGTCCTCGACGGCCTGCTGGACGGCCCGGACCGGCCCCTCGTCGTCACCCGCGCGGCGCAGCGGACGATCCTTCAGGCGAGCGAGCGCCGGGTGGTCGCGACGGATCTCACGGGGCGGACGTCGCTCGCCCGGCTCACCGACGCGGAGGCCGGCAGCACGGTCGCGCTGATCAGGGCGGATCAGCTCGACGACCTCCGGGAGCGCTACGGCGTCGCCGGGGGCGGCCTGCGGTTGCGACGGGAGCGGAACCCCCTCCGCACCGGCTGGGAGGCCCACCGGCTCATCCGCGCCGTCGTGCGCGAGGGCGAGGAGCTCGCCGTCGACGTGCACGGGCTCGCCGCGGAGGACCGCGGGCTCCGCGTCTGACCCGGGTCTCGGGGCGTCCCACTTGATCGGCGACCCCCGGGCCCAGGGGAGCGGGTCGCCGGGGGTAGGCCAGGGTGAGCG
>NZ_JBQCGC010000099.1:0-7578 GCF_051956055.1 Amnibacterium sp. | reverse complement strand
GATCACGTCGAGGATCGCCTCGTCCTCGATCGCCTTCAGCCCGGCGTCGTCGAGGCGCCCGGCGGCGTGCTCGGCGCGCGCCGTGTGCACGCGCTCGGGTCGGAGGAGGCTGCCGACCATGTCGGCGCGGAACGGGGCGGTGACGGTCATGCCTCCTGTCTACCCTGCGGGGCGCTCCGGCGCCGACGCCGGCGACGCCCGGCGCAACCTCGCGGGAATGCGGGCGCCCCTCCGCCGTTGACCTTCCGGGCCGCGTGGCGCGGCCGAAGGAAGGACGTACCCCGGATGGACCTCTTCAGCCCGATCGACTTCGGCGACCTGCATCTCGCGAACCGGGTGGTGATGGCCCCGCTCACCCGCGTGCGCTCCGGCGCGGACGGCGTGCCCGGCCCGCTCGTGGCCGAGCACTACGCGCAGCGCGCCTCCGTCGGGCTGATCGTCACCGAGGGCGTCTACCCGGGCGCGGACTCCCGCGGCTACTTCGGGCAGCCCGGCATCGTGAACGACGCGCAGGAGGCGGGCTGGCGCGCGGTCGCCGACGCGGTGCACGCGGAGGGCGGCACGATCGTGATGCAGCTCATGCACGCGGTGCGCGTCTCCCACCCGGACCTCACCGAGAGCGGCCGCACGCTCGCCCCGAGCGCGGTCGCGATCGACGGCGAGGTGCACACCCAGCACGGGAAGCGGCGGCACGAGGTGCCGCACGCGCTGACCGAGGCCGAGCTCGCGACCGTGCGGGACGAGTTCGTGGCGGCCGCGCGGCGTGCGGTGCGCGCGGGCCTCGACGGGGTCGAGCTGCACGCGGCGAACGGCTACCTCCTCCACCAGTTCCTCTCGCCGGTCTCGAACGTCCGCGAGGACGGCTACGGCGGCTCGCCGGAGGCGCGCGCCCGGTTCGTGATCGAGGTCGCCCGGGCGGTCACCGCGGCGATCGGCGGCGGCCGAGTCGGCATCCGCATCTCCCCGGCGCACAACATCCAGGACGTCGCCGAGACGGACCCGGCGGAGACCCGCGCGACGTACGCCGCGCTGCTCGACGGCCTGCGCTCGCTCGGGCTCGCATACGTCTCGGTGCTGCACGCCGACCCGACGGGGGAGCTCGTGCAGGAGCTGCGGACGCACATCGACGCCGGCGTGATCGTGAACAGCGGCTTCGGCCGCCAGACGGACCGCGCGGAAGCAGTGGCGCTCGTCGAGGCCGCGCACGCCGACGCCGTCGCGGTGGGCCGCGCCGTGATCGCGAACCCGGACCTCGTCGACCGCTGGCGGAACGAGGCCCCCGAGAACGCGCCGCGCCCCGAGCACTTCTACACGGCCGGCGCCGAGGGCTACACGGACTACCCGCGCCTCTCCGCCTGAGGCGGCTCGAGCAGCGGCCCGTACAGGTCCGGGCGACGGTCGCCGAGCAGGTCGACGAGCTCGGCCTGCCGCTTGTCGCGAGACAGCAGCAGGTCGAGCTCGGCCCAGGCGGTGCCGGTGCCGTCGCCGACGGCCGACCGGAGCGCGCCCTCCGCGTCGACGATCGAGGTGCCGCCGGTCCAGTCCACGCCCCGCTCGCGTCCGGTGCGGTCCGCGCAGACGATCGCCATCTTGTTCATCCGGGCGGTCGCGATCGCGATCTGCACCTCCGGGGCCCGCTCGCCTGCCGGCACGGGGACGAGCGGCCAGTTCGTCGGCACCGCGAGCAGGTCCGCACCGGACAGGGCCGCGATCCGGGTCCACTCCGGGAACTCGAGGTCGAAGCAGATCATCACCCCGACCCGCCCGACCGCGGTCTCGACGACCGGGGGTCGGGCGTCGCCCGGCGTGAAGAACCGCTTCTCCTGATCCCACAGGTGCACCTTGCGGTAGACGGCCCGGACACCGGAGGCGTCGACCAGGGCGGCGCTGTTGAACAGGCGGCCCGCGTCGTCGGCCTCCGCGAACCCGAGCACCACGACCGCTCCCGCACCCGCTGCTGCGACGCGGTCGAACGCGGGGTCGGCGGGGGAGAGGGCGAGCGACCTCGTCTCGTCGACCGAGGCGAAGACGTACCCGGAGGTGGCGAGCTCGGGGAGCACGACCAGCTCCGCCCCCTCCGCGACCGCCTCCTCGATCGCGGCGACGGCCCGGTCGAGGTTGCCCGACAGGTCGCCGACGACCGGCGCGAGCTGGACCGCCGCGACCCGGGTCACGGGACGAGCGCGGTCGTGTCGCTGGCGTCGAGGTCCGCGCCGACCCGTTCCTTCAGACCCCTCCGGAACGAGATCGCGATCCCGACGACCAGCCAGACCCCGACGAGGTAGGGGAACCAGCTGTACGGGGCGTCGAGGCCGACCGCGTTCTTGTAGAGCGTGTAGGCGAGCAGCACGATCGCGAGGATCGGCACGACGATCTGCCACTTCGGCGTCCGCGTGCGCCCGCCGAAGAAGAGGAACCGCATCGCCCCGACGGTGGCGAGCACGTACGCGACGAGCAGGCCGATGGTGCCGATCGTCAGCACCCAGTAGGTCGCGTCCAGCACACCCGCGCCGGTCAGCCGCTCGATCACCATGCAGAGCAGCGCGAGGCCGCCGCTGACGAGCAGCGCGGCCAGCGGCGCGCCGGTCGGCGAGACCTTCGCCACCCCGCCCTTCAGGCCCGCGCCGCGGCCGAGCGCGAACAGCACCCGGGAGGCGCCGGAGAGCGTGCCGATCGAGATCGCGAACAGGCTCACGACGGCGAACAGCGTGAGCAGGTCGGCGAGCCACGGCCCGACGTAGGCCCGGCCGAGGTCGCCGTAGGGGGCGGCCGCGCTCGTGAACCGCTTCACGTCGGCGTCGGAGGTGCCGTAGCCGAGCGTCTGGGCGATGATCGACAGCAGGTAGAAGGCGCCGACGACCGCGACCGCGATCTTCAGGGCGCGGGGGATGTCCTTCTTCGGGTTGCTCGTCTCCTCGCCGAGCGTCGCCGCGCCCTCGAAGCCCGCGAAGGCGAGGAAGCCGAAGACCGCGGCCGCGCCGATCGTGGTGATGTCGGTGCCGGCGGGCAGCTGGAGGAAGTCGAGGCTCAGGTGCCGGCCGCCGGGCGCGGTACCGGTGCCGAGGCGGAACAGCACGATGAGGTTGAGGATCGTGACGAGCGCCGCCCCGATCAGCTCCGCGAAGAGCAGCACCCGCGTGATGACGTGCACCTGGCTGCGGCTCACGATGAGCACGACGATCAGCGCGATCACCGCGACGACCATCCAGTCCGGGGCGATGTTCAGCCCCAGGTCCTGCAGCAGCTGCGTGAGGAACAGCCCGATCTCGATCGTGGAGCCCGCGCCGATCGTGAAGTAGGCGAGGAAGAGCATCCAGCCCGCCACGAACCCGGCGCGAGCGCCGAGCGTGATCCCGACCAGCGCGTAGACCGAACCGGTGTGCGCGATGTGCCGGGAGAGCTTGACGAAGCCGTAGGCGACGAGCGCGACGGCGATGAGCGCGAACACGAACGCCCATGTCGCGCCCCGGCCGAGGATCCCGGCGGCGCCGACGCCGAGCAGCGCCATCACGCCGACCGGGCCGATCAGGCCGATCGAGAACGCGGCGGCGTCCGTGACCTTCAGCTCGCGGTGCAGGGTGCCCGGTGCCGCGTCAGCGCGGCTCGGATCGGTCGTGGTCATCGGGGGCCTTCCGGTAGCGGAGGGGGGTGATGCAGGACGAGGCGACCGTAGCGACGGGGCCGGGTCGGCAGTAGCGGCAACCTGCGACGGGAGCCATAGGTCCCGCCTAGAGGAATCGCAACGGACCCTGACTTCCCAAGGCCCGGCCTATGGCTGCTGCTGCGGATCGGCGCTACCGGAACGCCTTCCCGGTCCGCAGGCTGGGCCCATGCGCTCCACCTCCGCTGTCCTGGCCGCCCTCGACGGTCGCTTCCACGTCGTCAAGGCCCCTGGCGTCGACGCGCCCGCGGCGCAGCAGGACCCGGCGGTCGCGGAGACCGTCTCGGGGATGCTCCGCGACATCGAGGCGCGGGGGATGACCGCTGTGCTCGAGTACGCGGCGAAGCTCGACCGCTGGGAGGGCGGCGAGGTCGAGCTCGATGCGGCGACCATCGCCTCGAGCGGCGACCGGCTGCCCGCGGACCTCCGGGCGGCGATCGAGCTCGGCGCCCGCCGCACCCGCGCCTTCGCCGAGGCGACCAGGTCGCACCTCGTCGACTTCGCCATCGAGCCGGTGCCTGGCCTCGTCACGGGCGTGAAGTACGTGCCGGTCGTCCGGGTCGGGGCGTACCTGCCCGCCGGGCGGTTCCCGCTGACCGCCAGCGCGTTCATGACCGTGGGCGTCGCGAAGGCCGCGGGGGTGCCGGAGGTCGTCGCCTGCACGCCGCCGCAGCCCGACGGGCGCGCGAACGATGCGGTGCTCTACGCGGCGGCGTGCTCCGGGGTGGACCGCGTCTTCCTGCTCGGCGGCGTGCAGGCGCTCGCGGCGATGGCGTTCGGGCTCGTGGGCGACGGGCCGATCGACATGCTCGTCGGCGCGGGGAACGCGTTCGTGGCGGAGGCGAAGCGACAGCTGTTCGGCCGGGTCGCGATCGACCTCCTCGCCGGCCCGAGCGAGGTCGCCGTGATCGCGGACGACACCGCCGACCCGCGCGTGGTCGCGGCCGACCTGCTCGGCCAGGCCGAGCACGGGCCGCAGTCGCCCGCGGTGCTCGTGACCACCTCCGCCGCCCTCGCGGACGCGGTGGTCGCGGAGGTCGACCGGCAGCTCGAGACCCTGCCGACGGCGTGGGTCGCGGGGCCCGCGTGGCGCGACTACGGATCCGTGCTCGTCGCGGACGACCGCGAGGTCGCCGTCGCGCTGATGGACGACCTCGCGCCCGAGCACCTCGAGGTGATCACCGCGGACGACGACTGGTACTTCGCGCGCCTCCGGAACTACGGGTCGCTGTTCCTGGGTCCGTGGAGCACGGTCGCGTACTCCGACAAGGGCATGGCGGGCACGAACCACGTGCTGCCGACCGCGGGCGGCGCGAAGCACAGCGCCGGGCTGTCGGTGAGCCGGTTCCTGAAGCCGCTGACCTACCAGCGCGTGGCGCGGGAGGCGACGCACGAGCTCGCGGACGCGGTGCAGGTCATCTCCGCGTCCGAGGGCATGGCGGCGCACGAGGCGACGGCGACGATCCGCCTCGAGGCGCTGGAGGAGGCGTCCGTCTCCTAGCCCGGAGCACGACAGCAGGACCGAGGAGCATCGGCAGGATCCTGCGCGCGCCTGCGTCCTGCCATCGGTGCTGGGTCCTGCTGTCGTGCTCGACGGCGCCCGACCCCGGCCCGCCGGAGGTGCGGCGTCAGCCCTGCAGCATCGCGAGGGCCAGCCGGACGATCTCCGCGGTCGCGGGGGAGAGGACGGCGCCCTCGCGCTGCACGAGCGCGACGGTGTCGTGCAGCGGGTCCGCGAACGGCACGAAGTGGAGGCCGGGCGGGCAGGCGCCGCTCTCCGCGACCGCTCGGGAGACGAAGGTGTCGCCGATGCCCGCGGCGACGAGCGTGAGCGCGGACTCGACCTGCTCCACCTCGACGACGGGGTCGAGGTGCACGCCCGCGAGCGAGGCCCGCTCGAGCAGCTGGCGCCTCGTCGGGTCCCGCCAGCCGTAGTGCGCGTCGTAGAGCACGAGCTCACGGCCCGCGAGGTCCTCGATGGTGGGCGGTTCGGCTGCTCGCGCGGGGTCGGCGGTCGTGTACAGCACCTCGTCGCGGGTGAGCGGCGTGACCGTGAGCCCGTCGGTGTCGATCGGGAGGACGACGAGCCCCGCCTCCAGCTCGCCCGTGGCGACCGAGTTCGCGACCTCGACCGAGTTGATGCCGATGATCCGGAGGCGCACCGACGGGTACCGCTCGTGGAAGCGGGCGAGCAGCGTCTCCAGCCGGTAGTACTTCGCGTTCCGGAGGAGCCCGAACGACACGGTGCCGCCGGCGAGCGAGGTGATCGCGCGGAGCGCCCGGTCCGCCTCGTCCGCACTCGACGTGACCTTGAGGGCGACGGGGAGGAGCGCCTCGCCCGCCTCCGTCAGCATGAGGCGGCGGCCGCCGCGCACGAACAGCCGGGTGCCGTACTCGTCCTCGAGGCGGCGCACGAACTCGCTGACGGAGGGCTGCGCCATGTGCAGCTCGGCCGCGGCCGCGGTGAACGAGCGGACGCGGGCCGCGGTCGCGAACACGCGGAGCTGCACCAGGCTGAACACCCGCCGACCGTACCGAGGTCGACACGGGACGTGCGACTCCGCAGCAGCAGCGGCCGTCAGTCGAGGAACTCCTCGGGGTCGAACTCGGTGAGCGGGATAACCCGGATCCGCGGCAGCCGGATGTTGAACGCCTTCACGTCGTACTCGAGGTCGTGGACCTGCAGGCCGAGCTCGGCGTAGACGCCGCTCATCATCTCCGGGAACCCGAGCATCGCGACGCCGTGGTCGGAGTCGAGCAGCTGCTCGACCTGCGGCGCGAAGTCGCGGTCGTGCGACCCGAGGAGCACGTCGCAGTCGCGCGCCACCAGCGCCTCCAGGGTGCGCTGGATGCCGACGTCGACGACCTTCTCGGTGCCCGTGCCGCTCAGCAGCACGGCACGGAACCCCGCGTTCTGGATCGCGGCGACGAACGGCCACGGCGTGTTCCCGGAGGTGGAGTCGAGGAAGAAGAGGCCGACGACCTCGCCGGAGCCGAGCGTGCGGGCGAACTCGATCACCCGTTCCCATCGCGGCCGCTCCGCGGGCTTCGGCGGGTGCCGGAGGATCGAGACGCCGAGCGTGGCGTCCAGGTTCTCGCCGTCGATGAGCACGTAGGTGCGGTCCGCCACCGCTGCAGTCTGCCGCGTCACGGGGGTGCGCGTCTCGATCCGCCGCGGGCGCCCGGGCGCCACAGGGTATTCACATGACGGCGACGTGACAGCCGAGCCGCTGAGGCGTAGTACGGAACAGGGCCGAGACGCCGCATCGGGCGTCCCGGTGCGTCGGAGGAGAGGACTCGCGATGGTGCGACGGGTGGTCATCGGATGGGACGGGTCCGCGGCAGCGGGCGCGGCGCTCGAGTGGGCGGTGCTGCATCACCCGGCCGCGGAGTCCTTCGAGATCGTCGAGGTGACCGGCACCCGTCGGCGGGACGACCGGCCCCGACGGGACGCGGACGAGGCGGCGGAGGCTATGCGGCACGAGCATCCCGGGATGACCTTCACGGTCGACCGCGTGCAGGGTGACGTCGCCGAGGTGCTGTCGGAGCGCTCGGCGCCGGACGCGCTCGTCGCGCTCGGCGGCCGCGAGCACGAGGAGGTGCGGCTCCGGCGGCGCACCTCGACCGCCTACCGCACGGTCCTCGACGCCAAGGGACCGGTCGTGGTGGTGCCCGAGACCTACCACGGCGGCCGCGGCGTGGTCGTCGGCATCACGGGTCGCGACGAGGCCGAGTGCGTCGTGCTCAGCGCCGCCGCCGAAGCGGCGAGGCGTCGACAGCCGCTGATCGCGGTCCACGTGACGCCGCCGACGTTCGGCGTGAGCGTCGGCATCTTCCCGGGCGGCCACGCGGAACCCGTCGGCCCGGAGGAGCGGAAGCTGATGGACCACGCCCTGGCCCCCGTGGCCGAGCGGTAC
>NZ_JBQCGC010000098.1:0-7664 GCF_051956055.1 Amnibacterium sp. | reverse complement strand
GACCTCCTCGCCGAGAAGGGCCTCGTCCGCGGCGTGCTGACCGTCTCGCCACCGGGAACCACGGGCGAGAAGGTGTGGGACGCCGCCCTCGCAGCGGTCACGGCTTGGCGCCTCAACGAGGATCGAATCCCCCTGCCCGCTTGGGTATCCGACCCAAGCCACACGCTGGCGCCCCCGCGCGTCCTGCAGATCGACGACGCTGACCCGATCCCGGCACCCGCTGACGTGCCGGCTGAGTTCCGTCAACACGGGGTGCTCGCCTGGGCCGACACCTTCTCGAGCGCCTGAGATGACGCTCCTCACACGTGACGACCTGATCGGCTCGCTTCGCGAACTCATCATCGAGTTGAGAGCCGAAGGCGAACCCGTGGGCCTACGAGTAGTCGGCGGCGCGGCCATCGCACTCCGTCACTTCGACCGCCACACGACAGCCGACGTCGACGCGCTGCATGTCCGACCAGGAACCGACGACGCCGTGACGGAGGCGGCGAACCGCGTGGCAGACCGACGCGGATGGGATCACGGCTGGCTGAACTTCAAGGTGACCAACACGGGCAGCGAGCCGCTCTACGGACGACCCACCGCATGGGAGACCGTCTACGACGACGGCGCGATCGTGATCCAGATCGCCGGCGCCGACACCCTGCTCGCGATGAAGCTCCGCGCAAACCGACCGGGCCGCGACACCGACGACATCCGCAAACTCCTCGCCATCTGCGAGATCACCACAGTCGAGGAAGCCGACGGTTTCTACGCCGAGTGCTACCCAGGAGAATCGCTGCCCGACCGCGCCTGGACGATGGTCTCGTCGATCCTTCACACCCCGTCGACGAAGCCAGAACCGGTTGACCCGCTCGACCTCTCATAAGCCACCGGCCTCAGAACCCTGCCCGTGAGACAGGGCCGCTCGGGTCGCACGGTCGCTCGCGTCGAGTCCGGGGCCCCCAGGTAGCGTGCGCCCGTGGCCGCTGAACCCCGTCCTGTCGTGCTCGTGTTCAACGGGGGTTCCAGCTCCGGGAAGTCGAGCCTGACCCGCGCGCTGCAGCTGGTGCTGCCCGGCGCATGGCTGCGGTTCAGCGTGGACACGCTCGTCGACGCATGTCCCCCGTCGCTGCTCTCCAGCGACGGCCTCGACCTGGCCGCCGACGGCTCGGTGAACGTCTCTGCACCATTCACCACCGTCGAGGAGTACTGGATGGGCGGGTTAGCGCGGATGGCCGAACTCGGCGCGCACCTGCTGATCGAGGACAACTTCATCAGCGGACCGGCCGCGCAGCAGCGCTGGCGCGCAGCACTGACAGATCTGCCGACCGCCTGGGTCGGGGTGCGTTGCGACCCCGCAACTGCTGCGCAGCGGGAACTCGCACGGGGTGACCGCACCGCGGGGATGGCGCAGCTGCAGTCGGGATCCGTGCACCTCGGAATCGACTACGACCTGACTGTCGACTCAACCAACCGCGGACCGGACGCACTCGCTGGCGAAATCCTCGACCGCTGGTTCAGCTGACTCAGCTACCCAGCCCTCGGAACGCCTGCTCGGGGCGCACTCTTCCCGCTCAGCAGCCGATCGCGGCTCCGGGCTCGGGGCGTCCACGACGCGGAGCGCTCTGACCCTCCCTCTGGGGCCGCCCCAGCCTGAGCTTCCGCCTGCGACCCGCATTGCGCGGTTGCGCTGGGCGTCGTTGCTGCTGGGCTGACGCCGATCCACCCCGTCACCCTTCGGAAGGACCCACATGTACGAGAACGAACTGACCCAGGCGTTCTGCGTTCCCTGCTTCGTCCCCATGGTCCGCTGGGGCGACGTGCACGAACGCGGATGGGAATGCCCGGAATGCGGTCCGCATGCCGGCGCTCGGCGCAGCGCGGCCGCGTGAGGGCGTCGGTCCCGCAACCCCGTCGCTCCGCCGCCGCAGCGAAGTCGCCGGGAGTGCGTCGAAGAGTGGGCCGAGATCGCTGATCCCGCGCTTCAACGCGCCCGAGAAGCGGTGCGGCCGAGCGTCCAGGCGAAGAACGCCACTGCCGCGACCCACGCACCGACGAACAAGCCGAATCCCACGAGTGGTTGGGACAACTCCGGCGAATCCAGCGAGCCGAGGAACGGCAACAGGCCTGCGAGGTCCCACGTGAGCGCAAGACTCGTGACGACCAGTGCCGCGAGCGCCCCGAAGCGTCGCCGGTTTCTCAACCTGAGGTGCGGAAGTCGAAGCAGCAACTCGTCGTCACGGTCGGGTTCCACGCGCAGAGCGTACGTGGGCACCGCACCGTGCACCATCCGCTTCGTCACTGCGCATGAGGCGACTCACTGCTCCCGGTTCATCCGGGCAGCGCTGCGGACCCGCGGGAAGTGCTTGATCGACCGAAGGTGAAGGAGCAGGATGTCGACGGCTCGACGAGGCCCGCCCTCCGCAACCCGGTGAACACGTCGCATTCATGCTCCCGACGGATCTGCCTGCGGCATCCTCGGCAACGCGGAGACCGGACCCGATGCCGAGAACCAGGACAGACATGTTGAACATCGTCGACGCCAAGCTGGCAGCACGCGCTCTCCGCCGTGATCTTGCCGAGCGGGACCTCCATCTCACGCACAGCGAGACGTTGGAACTCATCGCTCATCAACTCGGTCACCGCGACTGGAACACGGCGGTCGCGAGCATGACGCCCACGGCCGAGTCGGGACTCGGCACGCCCGTACCGGTGCTGCGGGTGCAGGATGCGCAACAAGCGGCCACGTTCTACACCCACGTGCTCGGCTTCACCGAACTGTGGCAGCACCGCTTCGAGCCCGGGCTCCCGCTCTACCTCCGGGTGCGTCGCGGCGAGACGACGTTGGACCTCTCGGAGCACTACGGCGACGGAACGCCTGGATCCGTGGTCTGGATCCCTGTGCCCGACGCCGCCGGACTTCGCCAGGAGCTTCTGCCCCGGCTCGCCCCTCGCCAGCGGCCGGGCCTCCACCGCGATGCCCCGGGCGGCCCGACATTCACCGTCATCGACCCCTACGCGAACGTCCTGCGCTTCTGCCAGGCCGGCGCCTAATGCGGCCGGCGACCTCCCTTCGACTTCCCTGCTCGTGAGACGCATCCTCCGGACGAGCGGAACCGGCCACCCTGGCGATGTGCCACGGACCGGCGAACGTTGCTCGCCCGGTTGCGGCGGGGGTCGTTCAGCGCACCGACTGCGCGATGGCCACCACCTGCGTCTCGGACAGGTGAGCTCTCTCGGTCCCGCTCGCTTCCAAGCTGATCTGACGGCCGGCCGCGGTGGTCCAGCGAACGGTCGTCGTCACCTGGCTCTCGCTGTCGGTACCGAAGACGTGGGCGGTCGCGCCGTGGACGGTGACGGTGCCCTTCGCGGCCCCGGCCGGGCCGATGAAGGTGTAGTAAGTCGGGAGCCCGATGGTGAGGCGCACGAACCGGCTCGGCACGCCATCGCCGACTTGCCACACACGAGTCGCGGTGCGCTCATCGTGCGTCTCGACGGCCCATGTCATCGGTTGCGCCTCGTAGCCGACCGGGACGGCCGTGATCGTGGGCAGACTGCTGTCCTCGATGACCTTCCGCGTCTGCATCGAGCCGCCGTCGATCAACGACCGCTGGGCCAACGGCCGCTGCAACGTCACTGTCTTGGGCTGAGGCAGTGAACCACTGCCTCCGCAAGCCACACCTGCCGGCAACGGCTTCGCGTAACCCCGAACCGTGATCACTACCCGCGCAGCGGACTCGTGGACCGACACCCGCTCCTTCGGAAGAGCGCACACGAGGTGATCGATGTGATCCCAGTCCGCAAGCAGGTGGATGGTCCTCCCGTCGCGCTCGATCACGGCGCTGTTCCACGGAACCATGCCCGCGAACGGCACCCCATCGACCGACCGCTCAGCGCCAGCACGGTCCGCAGTACACCCGCTCAGCCCCGCAGCGGACATTGTCAGGACGCCCACGACGACGAACCAGCGCCATGAGACTCCCCGACGAAACCACTTCACACTCGGCAGTGTCCGCCGGTGCCGCCCTCGTCTCAACGGCCGCACCCCGAGCCCCGACTTGGCCGGGGCGGCGCGCCCCTGCAGAGTGGTGCGGTGAGCGGGAGTTCGGCGCAGCCCGGAGTGGGAGACGCCGAAGCCCGTGACGCATCCGGGTCCTGGGGCCGCAGGTTCTTCGCCCTTCAAGCCGGGGAGCACCCGGCCCGCATCGTCCAGGACCTCGCCGGAGGGCTCGAACCGAGGCTCGCGTGGCGGAACGAGCTCGGTGGCCAGACCTGGGAGATCGGCGACCGCTACCTCAAGTGGAGTCCCTCATCAGCGGGCATCGACCTTCGCCGCGAAGGCGTGCGCCTCCGCTGGCTGGCTGATCGGCACCCCGTTCCGCAGGTCCTCGACGAGGGCGCCGACGACGACGGTCAGTGGCTGCTCACGGCCGCGATCCGCGCAGAGTCAGCCGTAGCGGGCCACTGGCGCGCTCGGCCCGAACTCGCCGTGCGCGCGATCGCCGAGGGGCTTCGCTGGCTCCACGCCCTCCCCGTCCACGGAGCACCGTCGACGTGGGAGTCGTGGGCGACCCGCTCCCCCACCGCGCTGGGCGCCCGACCCACGGTCCACGAACCCGTGCTCGTGCACGGCGACGCGTGCTCACCGAACACGCTGCTCGACGCCGACGGGCGGTTCGCCGCGAACGTCGATCTCGGCGACGCGGCCGTGGGCGATCGGTGGGCCGACCTCGCGGTTGCGGCCATGTCGCTGCAGTGGAACTACGGCCCCGGGTGGGACCCGTACTTCTTCGACGCCTACGGCATCACCCCGGACCCGGCCCGCGTCGCCTACTACCAAGCCCTCTGGCGCGCGGAGTCCTGACGCCCGCGCACGACCGAACGGAATCACGTTCGGAACGCCTTCGCGCAGGTCGGTCGTTCACCTGGTCTGATCGCAGCTGCGGCCTGATACTGGCCGGGTGGACGCCGCTGCTCGATCAGCTCAGGACTGGCTCGACACGCATGAGGAAGATCTGAAAGGCCACGGCGCCGACGAGGCGGTCGCTGTCGTCGAAGGGGCCGGGCTCAGCGCACGGGTCGTGCCTCACGGCCCCACCTGGATGACGCAGGAACTGCGACACGATCGGATCAACCTCTGGCTCGACGAGCAGGGCCTCGTGCGCGCGACCACCGCGAACTGAGCACGGCTGAACGATCCGAGGCCCGGAGGGTGACCCGCGCACCGGCCGCGAGACTCCGCCTGGCGATCGGCGTGGCCGGAGCCCTGGCCGCGGTCACGACCGCACTCTCGGCCTGCGCGCCGGTGTCCTGCTCCGCCGAGAAGGTGGCCGATCACTTCACGATCGTCGCCACGAGTGCTACGCACCTGCATCCGCTGCTGGCACTGTGCGAGGGGACGAGCTGCACCCAGCCCCTCAACGCCTCCTCGACCGACCGCGGAGCGTCGATCGGCAGAGGCCCCTCCCTCGCGCTCTACGCCACCTCCGTGGATCACTGGCGGGTCGCCGTCAGGGAGCTCGAGAACGGCGCTGCCGCCAAAGACCCCTCGGACGTCACCGTCGCGCTCTCCGACCGCACGACGCCGCTGCTGACCCGCACCATCCACCCCTCCTGGCACCGCGCAAGCGGCGCGTGCAGCGACTTCAACACCGCGAACACCGTGCTCATCCGGGTCCCGTGACCTGACGGAGAGCAGCACGCCCACGACTACCGGCGGGCGGTCGGGCTCGGAGGGGGCTCTCACGCGTCGTTGCGAGGCTGAGCGGGCGCGGGGGAAGCGCTGAGGGGGAACCGATGGTCAACGGTATGAAGGCGTGCGGAGCGGCTGCCGTCCTGGTCAGCGCCGCGCTGTTGGCGGGGTGCACCAGCTCGACCGCCGAAGGCACCCCGGCGAGCGCCACCTCGACGACACGGCCGACAAGCGCGGCCGGGTCCTCCGGTGCATCGACGACGAGCCCGACACCGCCGAACGCGGTCTCCTCATCGCCAGGCCCCGCTTCTTCGGGATGTCCGGCGACAGGAGGGAGCATCCCTTCCGTGTCAGCGAGGAAGCAGATGCTCGATCTGGACGGCGACGGCAGAGCCGACACGATCTTCTTCAGCGGGACGACGTTCGGCGTGAAGACGGCCTCGGGAGCGCTGATCACCACGAACGCCGGGGCGCTGCTCACAGGCGGCGGTGACCACCACGCGTGGGCCAAGACCATGGAGGCCGAACCTCCGGTCGCGGTCGTGGACGACGGGCACACCGCCGTGGTGTTCGCGATCGTGGGCTGCAGGCTCGTGGTGCCGGCCGGCACGAACGGCAAGCCGTACCGCTTCACGTTATGGGGCTGGGGAACGTACGGCACCGGCGTCGCGTGCGTCGGCAGCGATCGAGGCGGCTGGATGCTCGCCGGTGTCGACGCCGTGAGGACCGGCGCCGGTCGCTACCGCATCGACACGACCGAGGTGGACATCTCGAAGGACGGCAGGACTGCGAAGAACGGCCAGACCGTGAAGGGCACGAAGACGTTCGCCGCGGACTCGACCGAGGTGGCGCAGGCCAAGGAATCGATCTGCACACAGGTGCCCAGGCTGACCGACGTGGGCAAGTAGCCCGAGACGCCGCTGAAGCCGTCCTCGACGGGTGGGGTCGCACGGCCCTTCGGGGCCTGCGGACTCCGAAGTGGCCGATCCGCGCCGTCCTACGCTCGGCGGGTGAGGTTCGTGACGACGAAGGCCGCCCGATTCGCTGTGTGGGATCACGGCGATCAGTCCGCGCCCGCACTGCTGCTCCTGCACGCAGGCAACGCCGTCAGCAGCATGTGGGACTCGATCGTTCCGGCGCTGCTCCCCGACCACCGCGTCGTCCGTTACGACGCGAGGGGCTTCGGACAGTCCTCGCCCGTCACGGGTCACTATCGCGGGAGCGATGATCCCCTCGCGGTCATGGACGAGCTCGACATCCCTCGGGCGACGCTGATCGGAGCGTCCTTCGGCGGTCGCGTCGCCTTGGACACCGCCCTCTCCGCACCCGATCGGGTCTCCGGCGTCGTGATGATGGGCGCTCGGCCAAGCGGAGCCCCGTTCCACCTCACGGCCGCTGAGCAAGCGCTCTCAGACGCCACGGATGAAGCCGAGGCCGCCGAGGACTGGACCAGGCGGGCGGAGCAGGAGGTCGACGTCTGGAGCGTCGGACCGACGCGCCGACGGGAGCAGGTGGAGCCGGGCTTCCTCGCTGCGGCGATCCGGCAGGCGCACGAACACGTCGAGCTCCTCAAGACGTACCCGAGCGCCTACAGCGACCAGGGCGAACCACCCGCGTTCGCCCGACTCCGGGAGCTGGCGAGCCCGCTGCTCTCCGTCGTGGGCGAACACGACCTGGCGGCCATCCGGTCGACGCAGTCCGAGACGGTGCGACTCGCCGGCGCGGGCGGGCGAGCCGTCCGGATCGCCGACGCGGCGCACTTCCCCTCGGTCGAGCAGCCGGCCGCCGTGCTCGCGGCACTCCTCCCCTGGCTCCGCGAGCACGCCCTGTAGGCGAAGGAACGCCTGAGCCTTCTCGCGCACGTCACCTCGGAAGCCGGGTAGCGCGAGCGTCAGCGACCTGCGCGAGCCCTCGACCGGGTCGGGACAGCAGCCGCTCCCACGGCTCGCTCCTCGCCGGTCACGACCGCGACCACGCGGGCGTCGGCGCC
>NZ_JBQCGC010000097.1:0-8619 GCF_051956055.1 Amnibacterium sp. | reverse complement strand
CGGCGCGACGAGCGGCATCGACCGGTTCGCCGACCGCACCATCTGGGACCGGCTGATCACGGGTGAGCCGTACTTCCCGGCGGCGCACGCCTGGATCCGGGGGCGTGTGATCAACCGGATGGAGGCGGGGACGTCGACCGTCATCGCCGTCCACGCGCTGCAGGCGAAGCTGCCGGAGGACGCGGGCGACGCCGCGCCGCTCGTCTACCACAACCGCACCTACCACGCCCTCGGGGACCACAGCCGCCTGGGCTGAGGCGGGTCAGGCGGCGAGGGCCCGGTCGAGGTCCGCGATCAGGTCGGCCGCGTCCTCGATGCCGATCGACAGCCGGATCAGGCCCTCGCCGATGCCAGCGGCCGCGCGCTGCGCCGGGGTCTGACTCGAGTTCGTGGTCGACGCTGGATGGATGACGAGACTGCGCACGTCGCCGACGTTCGCGAGATGGCTGAACAGCCGGACCGAGTCGACGAAGCGTCGCCCCGCGTCGATCCCGCCCGCGATGTCGAACGAGACGATCGCCCCGCCGCCGCGTGGCAGCAGCCGGGCGGCGGTCTCGGACCACGGCGTGCCCGGGCGCGTCGGGTAGTGCACCCGCTCCACCCGGGGGTGCGCGACGAGGTGGGCCACGACCGCCTCCGCGTTCGCGACGTGCTGCCGCATCCTGAGGCTCAGCGTCTCGAGCCCCTGGATCAGCAGGAAGCTGTTGAAGGGCGACGGCGCCGGGCCGTAGTCGCGCAGGACGGTGCTCCGGAGCCGCCGGCTGTACGCCTGCCGCTGCGGCGAGAACCGCTCCCAGTAGCCGCCCTCGCCGTGGCCCGCGTCCGGGACGTGGAAGCCGGGCCACCGCTCGGGCTCCGCGCCGAAGTCGAAGGTCGCGCCGTCGACCACGACGCCCCCGATCACCGTGCCGTGCCCGGACAGGAACTTGGTCGTCGAGTGCACGACCACGTCCGCGCCGTGCTCGAGCGGGCGCAGGAGGTAGGGCGTCGCGAGGGTGTTGTCGACGAGCAGCGGCACCCTCGCCGTCTCGTGCGCGATCGCGGCGAGCGCCTCCAGGTCGGCGACCACCCCGGTGGGGTTCCCGATGCTCTCCACGAAGAATGCGCGGGTGCTCGGCCGGATCGCGGCGCGCCACGCGTCCAGATCGTCGACGGGCACGACGGAGAGGGCGATCCCGATCTCCGCGAACCGCTGCGCCAGGAGGTTCGTGGTACCGCCGTAGATCTGCGACGCCATGACGATGTGATCGCCCGCCCGCACCAGGTTGAGCAGCGCCAGGGCGGTCGCCGACTGCCCGCTCGCCGTCGCGACCGCGGCCGCGCCGCCTTCGAGCGCCGCGATGCGCCGCTCCGCGACCGCCGTGGTCGGGTTGCCCATCCGGGTGTACCCGTAGCCGTCCAGGTCCTCGAGCAGGAACTGCGCCGCCGCCTGCTCCGCGCTGTCGTAGACGAAGCTGGACGTCGCGAAGATCGGCGTCGCGCGGGCGCCCGTCCCGGCGTCCGGCGCCGCGCCCGCGTGCACCTGGGCGGTGTCGAAGCCCCACTCGTCGCTCATCGAGCGAGGAGGCTAGCGGCGCTCCGGCCCTGTCGGCACATCGGGCCGTAACCGGGCGTCAGGGAACGCCGGAGAGGGCATCCCGCCGATCCCCGCTCAGCGCCTCCCGCGGAGCAGGTACACGATCGGCAGCACCCCGAGCGAGTTCACGAGCACGAGCGCGACCGCCCAGACCCCCTTCCTGCCCCGCACCGCCGCGGCGGGCCGCTGCGCGAGGTCGATGAGGGCCGCGATCTTCAACCCCGCCTCGACGCCGCCGGCGACGAGCACCGCCTGCCGGATCCTCGGGTCCAGGTCCTGCCAGCCGCGTCGTTCCATGGCCACAGGGTGCACCCGATGGGCCCGGATGGCCAGTGCCGGACGACGGGCCGTCGGGCTCAGCCCGCAGGGACCTCGCGCTCGTCCGGGCCGACGTAGGCCGACAGCGGCCGGATGAGCGCGTTCGCGGCCCGCTGCTCCATCACGTGCGCGGTCCAGCCGACAACCCGCGAGGCCACGAACAGCGGCGTGAACTGCTCCGTGTCGAATCCGAGGAGCCGGTAGGCCGGCCCGCTCGGGTAGTCGAGGTTCGGCTTGATGCCCTTCGCGGCATCCATCGCCGCGGCCAGCCGGTCGTAGAGGTCAGCCAGGTCCTGCCGGTCGTGCAGCGCGGTGAGACGCCGCATCGCGGCCTCCATCGTGGGCACCCGGGAGTCGCCGTGCTTGTACACGCGGTGCCCGAAGCCCATGATCTTCCGCTTCGCGGCGAGCGCGTCCGCCAGCCACGCGTCGGCCGCGTCCGCCGACCCGATCTCGTCGAAGGCGAGCATCACCGCCTCGTTCGCGCCGCCGTGCAGCGGGCCCTTGAGCGCGCCGATCGCGGCGACGACCGCGGAATGGAGGTCCGCGAGGGTCGAGGTGACGACCCGGGCGGTGAACGTGGAGGCGTTGAATGAGTGCTCCGCGTACAGGACCATCGAGATCCGGAACACGTCCGCGGCCGTGTCGGTCGGCTCCTCCCCGTAGGTCATCCAGAGGAAGTTCCGCGAGTAGTCGAGGTCGTCGCGCGGCGCGACCGGCTCCTGCCCGCGCCGCCTGCGCTGGTCGTAGGCGACGATGGCGGGGATCGCGGCGAGCAGCCGCTCCGCCTTCGCGAGCTCCGCGTCCGCCGTCGACTGCTGCGCCTCCGGATCGAGCACCCCCAGCAGGCTCACCGCGGTCCGCACGACGTCCATCGGGTGGGCGGAGGTGGGGGCGACGTCGATCAGGTCGCGGACGCGCGGGTCGAGCGCCCGCCCGGCGCGCTCGCGCCGCTCGAACGCCGCGAGCTCGTCGGGGGTCGGCAGCTCGCCGTGCCAGAGCAGCCACGCGACCTGCTCGAAGGAGCACCGCTCGGCGAGCTGCTGGACGGGATAGCCGCGGTAGAGCAGCGAGTTCGTCTCGGGGTTGACCTTCGAGATCGCGGTCGTGTCGACCACGACCCCGGCGAGGCCCTTCTTGATGTCCGGATCGGTCATGGGAGCTCCTTCGGTCCTACTCCGACCGGTTGTTCGCGAGGTCGAACGTCGCGACGCCGGCGTCGAACCCGGCGTACGCGGCGTAGTCGACCAGCTCGTACAGCCTGGCCCTGGTCTGCATGGACGGCACCTGGGCCCGCAGCGAGCCGGATGCGGCGAGGTCGGCGAGGCCCCGCTCGATCGCACCCATGGCGATGCGCAGCAGGGAGACGGGGAAGATCACGAGGTCGACGCCGACGTCGCGCAGCTGGTCGACGGTGAACAGCTCGCTCTTCCCGAACTCGGTCATGTTCGCGAGGATCGGCACGTCGACGGCGGCGCGCATCGCCGCGAACTCCTCGAGCGACGCCATCGCCTCCGGGAAGATCGCGTCGGCCCCCGCGTCGACGAGCGCCTTCGCGCGGTCGACCGCGGCCGCCATGCCCTCGACGCCCCGCACGTCGGTGCGGGCCATGATCACGAGGCCGGGGTCGCGGCGCCCCTGCACGGCCGCGCGGATCCGCTGCACCGCGGTGCGCCCGTCGACGACCTCCTTGCCGTCGAGGTGCCCGCACCGCTTCGGGTTCACCTGGTCCTCGATGTGCAGGCCCGCGACGCCGGCGTCCTCGAGCGCCTGCACCGTCCTCGCGACGTTCATCGACTCGCCGAAGCCGGTGTCCGCGTCCACCAGCACGGGCAGGTCGGTGGCGGAGGCGACCTGCGCGGCACGCGTCGCGACCTCGGTGAGGGTGGTGAGCCCGATGTCCGGCAGGCCCAGCTCGTTCGCCATCACGGCGCCGGACAGGTACACCCCCTCGAAGCCCTGCTCCTCGATCAGCCGCGTGGACAGCGGGGTGAAGGCGCCGGGCATCCGCACGATCCCGTCGGCGGCGAGCAGCTCGCGGAAGCGGCGCCGCTTCTCGGTCGCGGGCACGGTGGAGGCGAGCATCAGAAGAGTCCCTTCGGCGCGACCGGCAGCCCTGCCGCGGTGATCGTGAGGCCGGCGAGCTCGTCGGGGCGCAGCTCGGGCAGGCGCTCGGCGACGGCGAGGAAGCGGTCGATCTCCGCCGCCTCCAGCACCCCGTCGGCGAGGGTGCGGAACTTGCGGACGTAGTCGGGGCGGGCGAACGGCCGGGCGCCGAGCGGGTGCGCGTCCGCGACCGCGATCTCGGCGTCGATCCGGCTCCCGTCGGCGAGCTCGATCTCCGCACGACCGCCGAACGCCTGCCTCGCCGGGTCGGTCGAGTGGTAGCGGCGGGTCCACTCCGGATCCTCCGCGGTGCTGATGGACCGCCACAGCGCGACGGTGTCCGGCCGGTGCGCCCGCTCCGGGGCGTACGACGCCACGTGGTCCCACGTCCCGTCCTGCAGGGCGACGGCGAAGATGTACGGCACGGAGTGGTCGAGCGTCTCCCGGCTCGCGTCCGGATCGTACTTCTGCGGGTCGTTCGCCCCCGACCCGATGACCGCGTGCGTGTGGTGGGAGGTGTGCAGCACGATCCGCCGGACGGCGCCCGGCTCGAGCAGCTCGGGGTGCTCGGCCCGCAGTCGGCGGGCGAGGTCGATCCACGCCTGCGCCTGGTACTCCGCGGAATGCTCCTTGGTGAAGCTCGCGAGGATCGCCCGCTTCGGCTCGCCCGGTTCCGGGAGGGGCACGTCGTAGTGCGCGTCGGGGCCGTCGAGGAGCTGCGCGATCACCCCGTCCTCGCCCTCCCAGATCGGCGCGGGGCTGGTCTGTCCGCGCATCGCGCGGTCCACCGCCTCGATCGCCGCCTTCCCGGCGAAGGCGGGGGCGGAGGCCTTCCAGGTCGAGATCTCCCCCTTGCGCGACTGCCGCGTGGCGGTCGTGGTGTGGAGCGCCTGCCCGATCGCCTGGAAGATCGTCTCCGCGGGCAGCCCCAGGAGGGTCCCGATGCCGGCGGCGGCGCTCGGGCCGAGGTGCGCGACGTGGTCGATCTTGTGCCGGTGCAGGCTGATCGCGCGGGCGAGGTCGATCTGGACCTCGTAGCCCGTCACGATGCCCCGCAGGAGCGCCTCCCCGTCGGCGCCCGCGTGCTGGGCGACCGCGAGGATCGGCGGGATGTTGTCGCCCGGGTGCGAGTACTCCGCGGCGAGGAACGTGTCGTGGAAGTCCAGCTCCCGCACCGCGGTGCCGTTGGCCCACGCCGCCCACTCGGGCGAGAACCGCCCGGCGATGCCGAACACGGTCGCTCCCGGGGCGGCGGGATGCGCCTCCGCCTGCCCGCGCGCGGCGACCACGGGGGCGCGGGAGAGGGAGGCAGCCGCGACCGCGGCGTTGTCGATCACCCGGTTGACGACCATCTCCGCCACGTCGGCGTCGACCGGCACGGGGTCGGTCGCGAGCCGGGCGATCGCCCACGCGAGCTGCTCCTCGCGAGGGAAGGCCTCGTCGCTGCGATGCGGCCGAACGGGGAGGGTCCTCATGCCCAGCACAGTAACCACCGTGAGCGCACGGCGGCTCGGCGCGTCGCCGGGCCGGCCCGGTTACCCTCGACCCGTGGCGGGACGGCATGCGCGGCGCGAGGCGCCGGAACCGGGCGATCAGGTGGTCGTCGAGTTCGTGGACGCCCCTGTCGCGGACACCCGCGAGATCATGATCATCCCCTCGGCAGGGCTGCCGCTCCGGCTCGAGCGCGACGGCGTCGAGTACGCGTTGACCGAGGGCCACCAGGGCGACCCGGTCCGCTACGACTACTCGAGCGCGGCCGCCGAGGAGGCCCGCCCGCTCCGCCGCCGCCGTCGCGGCTGACCGGAGCGACCTCAGCCGGCGGGATGCGCCTCCGGTCGCGTCGCCGCGATGGGCGCGGCGAAGGCCACCGCCCTGGCGACCAGCCACAGGTCGGCCTCGTCGACCTCTCCGCCGGAGGCGGTGATCGCGGCGCTGAGCAGCAGGTAGGTCAGGTCGACCTGCTCGTTCCCCCAGGCGCGGAGCACCACGTCGTCCACGACGACGCCGGAGACCTCCGTGAGGTGCTCGTCGACGGCCCGGATCAGGTCGCGCTCGTCCCCCGTCTCGTCGGCCACGAGCGCCAAGCGTAATCGGGCGGTTCGCCCGTCGATCATCCGCCGTCCACCGCCCGGCAACCCTGCGAGACTGGCCGCATGGACCTCCGGCTGCGCGCGCTCGTCGCCTTCGTGATCGACGTCGCCGCGGTCGCGGTGTTCGTCGTCCTCGGGCGCGCCAGCCACCACGAGAGCCAGGCCGAGTTCGCCGTCACCTTCTGGCCGTTCGCGACCGGGCTCGTGGTCGGGTGGGCCGCGTCGCGCGCCTGGCGCCGGCCGTTCGCGATCGTGCGCGCGGGCGTGCCCGCCTGGGTGGGCACCGTCCTGATCGGGATGCTGCTCCGTGCGGTGAGCGGGCAGGGCGTCGAGGTCGCGTTCGTCATCGTCGCGTCGCTGGTCGTGGCCGCGCTGCTGCTCGGCTGGCGCTTCCTCGTCGCCGCCCTCGAGCGCTCCGCCGGACGGGGCGCGAACACGCCGGGGCCGGTCGGCTTCTTCCTCCGCAGGAGGTAGCGGCCTACGGGCGCAGGAGGGAGAGGCTCCAGCCGCCCACCCACTGCTCCCCGGGCGTCAGCCACATCAGGCCCTTCCCCGAGTTGAAGGCGTCGGCCGGGCAGGTCATCGGCTCGAGCGCGACCGCGTCGATCCGGCCGTCGTCGGTCTCGTAGACGTCGTTCGTGAACACCTGCACCCAGCCGAACACCGGGTCGGCGGCGAGCTCCACCACGGTGCCGTCCGGCGCGGTGAGCCGGTGCCGCACGCGCCCGTCCACCGTCGCGAGGCCCGTGTACGCGGTGTCGAGGTCGAGCCCGCGCAGGGGCGCGCCGCTGCGCAGGTCCTTCGGCCCGTCGACGGGCACCTCCCGGATCGGCAGGCTCCGCTCGTCGGTCTCGAGCATCCGGTCGCCGGACACGGTGACGACGAGGTCCCGCATGTCGGTGTCGCCCACCCGGAGGTAGGGGTGGCACCCGACCCCGAACGGCGCGGTCCCCTCCCCCACGTTGTGCACGCCCAGCACGACGTCGAGGCCGTCCGGCTTGAGCGCGTACCGCACCGACGCCTCGAGGTGGAACGGGTAGCCGTGCTGCGGGAACACGGTCGCCGACAGCGTGATCGCGGACTCGCTCGAGTCCGTGACCCGGTACCCGGTGTTGCGCAGGAGGCCGTGGATCGCGTTGCCCTTGGCCGGGTCGGTGAGGTCGAGCTGCTGGGGCTTCCCGTCGAGCGCGGGGTCCTCAGGCGATCGAAGGGTCCACCTGCCGTCCCGGATCCGGTTCGGCCACGGCACGAGCACGATCCCGGAGGCGCCGGAGGGCAGCGCGTCCGCCCCGTAGTCCTGCACCAGGTCGACGTCGCCGACCCGGATCCGCCGCAGGCTCGCCGCGAGCTCCGCGACCACGCCGGTCACCGGACCGTCAGGGCCGTCGAGACGGAGGACGTGCTGCGTACCGGTCGCGGGCATGGCGGGCTCCTCGGGTCGGGGTCGCCTCCGATCATCCCCGCTTCGCGGGGCCGCACCCTGAACGGCGGACCCGGTACCGTTGAGGGCACGACCGGCGCAGGTGGAGGACCACCAGGGAGTACCGGCGGAGGGCGTCGACCGCCTGGGCGCCTCCGCATCCAGCCCAGGAGGTCCCATGCCCGCTCGACTCATCGACGGCGCCGCGCTCGCCGCGGCCACGCTCGACCGGATCGCGGACGAGGTCCGCGCCGGGGTGGACGCCGGTCTGCGGCCGCCGTGCATCGCGACCGTGCTCGTCGGCGGCGACCCGGCGTCCCACACCTACGTGCGGATGAAGGTGCGCAGGGCGCAGCACGCCGGGCTCGCGACGCGGCGGGTGGATCTGCCGGCCACGACGACGACCGAGCGGCTGCTGACCACGATCGAGGCGCTGTCCGCCGACCCGGAGATCGACGGCATCCTGCTGCAGCACCCCGTCCCTCCGCAGATCGACGAGCGCGCGGCGTTCGAGGCGATCGCGGCCGACAAGGACGTGGACGGCGTCACGTTCGCGTCCTTCGCGAGGATGGCGGAGGGCTCGGACGGCTTCTCCTCGGCGACCCCCGGCGGCATCCTCCGGCTGCTCGAGGAGTACGGCGTGGAGCTCCCGGGCCTCGAGGCGGTGGTGGTCGGCCAGGGGCCGATCCTCGGCAGGCCCCTCTCGGCGCTCCTCGCCGCCCACGGGGCGACGGTCACCTCGTGCCACGTGCTGACCAAGGACCTCCGGGCGCACGTCGAGCGCGCGGAGCTGCTCGTCTCGGCGGTGGGCCTCCCCGGCCTCATCCCGGGCGAGTGGGTGCGTCCGGGCGCGGTCGTCATCGACGCCGGCTACAACGACGGCAAGGGCGACGTCGACTTCGAAGGGGCGAAGGAGCGGGCGAGCCTCATCACGCCCGTGCCGGGCGGGGTCGGCCCGATGACCATCGCGACGCTGCTCGACCAGACGGTGCGGGCCTGGCGCACCCACGTCGCCTGACGTCCTTCGTCGTTCCGGCGTTAGGCGGCGGGCGGGGGCCCAACACCAGAACGACGCACGGGGGCGCCGGGGTGCGCTGGCCCCGGCGGGG
>NZ_JBQCGC010000096.1:0-3969 GCF_051956055.1 Amnibacterium sp. | reverse complement strand
GGGGGCCTTGTGGGGTGGGGCTCGCCCACCGCCGCGCCCGCGGGGGGGGGCGGCCCCCGCCCCCCCCCGGCCCCCCCCTCCACTCGTTCCCGTCCCGGATCGCGAGGACCGTGCCGCGCCCGGCGACCGCGAGGGCGGTGCCGCCCGACGCGGTGACCTCGAGCCGACGACGGTCGACCCGCGCCGCGTCGGTGCCGGCCGCGACCGCCCGGAGGTCCGCGTCGAGCACCGGCGAACCGACCGCGTCCACACGCCGGAGACACGACGGGCTCATCGCCGTCAGGCACCGGTCCCGCTCGGCGAGCAGCGCCGCGACGGCGTCGACGGGCCCGGCCGTGCGCGGCGCGACCGGCCCGGGCGCGGACCGGGGCGAGGCGGCGGCGGAGCGGCTCCGGTCGGCCGCAGGCGGCACGGCCGCGGGCGCGCCCCCGCCGGACGGCAGCAGCACGACGGCGACGACGAGCAGGACCAGGACGGCGCCCGTCCCGATCCACACCCGCGGCCGGACCTCGGCCGCCCGGAGCCGGCGCAGCGCACGCCGCGCGGGTGACCCCCGGTCCACGGGCGGTACAGCTGCGGGCCCGGGCGCGGCGGGCAGGAGGCGGGAGGGGGTGCCCGAGGCCACCGCGACCGGCGCCCTGTCGAGCCGCACGGGCTCGGGCGACGCGACCGCGAACAGCCCGGCCGCGAGCGCGGGCAGGTCGTCGGCCGCCGGCACCGCCGCGGGCCCGAGCAGCGCCGTGCACAGCGCCCGGAACGCCTCCCGGTCCTCGCGCACGCGGTCGGCGAAGGCCGCCGGGCCGACGGCTCGGCGCAGCGCGGGCGCGACGGGCGCCGTCCAGGACGGGCTGCCGTCCGCGTCGAGCACGACCGCGGCGGCGCGCACCCCACCGTGCGCGACCCCCGCCTCGTGCATCCGGTCCAGCGCGCCCGCGAGCGGCACCAGCACCGTCACCGCCTCCCCCGCGGTGAGCCCTCCAGGTGCCTCCAGCAGCTCGGGCAGTCGCGCCGCGGGAGCGGGGAGCACCACCAGCAGGTCGCCGTTCGTCGCCCTGCCCCCATCGAGGACCGGCTCGAGGTGCGGCCCGGCGCCGACCAGGAGCGCCTCCAGGCGGCGAGTGCGATCCGGTCGCAGTCGCAGCTCGATCGTCTGGGCGTGCTCCGGCGGGGTCATGGCCGTGCAGCATGCCGCGCCGCGCGCGCCGGCGAGCCGACGCAGCCTGTGGAGGAGCGGATACGCTGCTCTCATGGCCCGATCCACCGGCCGCCCGGCCAGGGAGCCGGGCCGCATCAAGCAGCTGCTCGACGTCTTCCAGATGACCAGGAAGGCGGACTCCACCCTCGTCCCGTGGATGGTCCTCGCCTTCCTCGTCCCGCTCCTCATCGGCATCGTGCTCGCGGTGCTCATCGGCGGCACCGTGCTGGGTGTCGTCCTCTGGATCGTGCTCGGCGTCGTCGCCGGCGCGCTCGCGGCGATCATCGTGATGAACCAGCGCGCCGAGCGGGCCGCGTACGCGCGCATGGAGGGGCAGCAGGGCGCGGTCGGCGCCGTGCTGCGCGCGACCCTCCGGCGGGGCTGGCGCGGCAGCGAGATCCCGGTCGCGGTGAACCCGCGCACGCGGGACGCGGTGTACCGCGCCGTCGGTCGTCCGGGCGTCGTGCTCATCGCGGAGGGTCCGAAGGGCCGCACGCAGCGCCTCGTCGACGAGGAGCGCCGCAAGGTCGCCCGTGTCGCCCCGAACGTGCCCGTCTCCGTGCTCAGGGTCGGCCCCGACGAGGATTCGATCCGGCTCGGCCAGATCAACCGCCGGCTCGGCAGGCTGAAGGGCAAGCTGACCCGCGCGGAGGTCCTGGCGGTCAGCAACCGGCTCGAGTCGCTCGCGGGCGGCGTGCCGGTGCCGAAGGGCGTCGACCCGACGAGGACGCGGCCCGTCCGCCGCTGACCGCACCGGCGATGGCGTATCGGCACGGAGCCGGGGCGCTTCCTTCCGTGTCCGACCCGTCGCCGCGCCGGTCGCCCCCCGTCCGACCGCCCGCTGCCCGTGGCTGCGCGGCCGCTTCGTGGTGCTCAGCGATCCCGCCGTCGCGGGCGGTCCGAGGGTCGTGTAACACCCACGAAACGAACCGGTGACGTGACGGTAATGCGCACCCCAATAGGTTGGTCCGGACTGCAAGCGCAGCCATCCCAAGGACCAGGCGCAGGAGATCCGACCGGCATGCCCACTCCCAAGTTCACCGACTCATCCGAGGTCATCAAGTTCATCAAGGACACGGACGTCAAGTTCCTCGACATCCGGTTCACCGACCTCCCGGGCGTGCAGCAGCACTTCAACATCCCGGCGTCGACCGTCGACGAGGAGTTCTTCTCCGTCGGCCAGCTCTTCGACGGCTCCTCGATCCGAGGGTTCGCGAACATCCACGAGTCCGACATGCAGCTCATCCCTGACGTGTCGACGGCCTACATCGACCCCTTCCGCGTCGAGCGCACCCTGATCATGGTGTTCGACATCTACAACCCGCGGAACGGCGAGATCTACGCGAAGGACCCGCGGCAGATCGCCCACAAGGCGGAGAAGTACATCGCCACGACGGGCATCGCCGACACGGCGTTCTTCGCGCCGGAGGCCGAGTTCTACATCTTCGACGAGGTCCGCTACGAGGTCGCCCAGGGCTCGAGCTTCTACAAGGTCGACTCCTCCGAGGCGGCCTGGAACTCGGGCCGGGAGGAGATCGGCGGCAACCTCGGGAACAAGACGCCCTACAAGGGCGGCTACTTCCCGGTGTCCCCCGTCGACCAGCACGCCGACCTGCGCGACGACATCTCGCTGAAGCTCAGCGACGCGGGCCTCATCCTCGAGCGCGCGCACCACGAGGTCGGCACCGCCGGCCAGGGCGAGATCAACTACCGCTTCGACACGCTCGTGCACGCGGCCGACGACATCCTGAAGTTCAAGTACATCGTCAAGAACACGGCGAGGCAGTGGGGCAAGACGGCGACGTTCATGCCGAAGCCGCTCTTCGGCGACAACGGCTCGGGCATGCACACCCACCAGTCGCTCTGGAACGGCGGCCAGCCGCTGTTCTACGACGAGGCCGGCTACGGGGGCCTGTCCGACATCGCCCGCTGGTACATCGGCGGCATCCTGAAGCACGCGCCGTCCCTGCTCGCGTTCACGAACCCGACGACGAACTCGTACCACCGGCTCGTCCCGGGCTACGAGGCGCCCGTGAACCTCGTGTACTCGGCCGGCAACCGCTCCGCGGCGATCCGCATCCCGATCACCGGCACGAACCCGAAGGCGAAGCGCATCGAGTTCCGCGCGCCCGACGCCTCCGGCAACCCGTACCTGGCGTTCGCAGCGCAGCTGATGGCCGGCATCGACGGCATCCAGAACCGCATCGAGCCGCACGAGCCGGTCGACAAGGACCTGTACGAGCTGCCCCCGGAGGAGGCGAAGCTCATCCCGCAGGTGCCGGGCTCGCTCGACAAGGTGCTCGACGCGCTCGAGGAGGACCACGACTACCTGACCGCGGGCAACGTCTTCACGCCCGAGGTCATCGAGACGTGGCTCGACTACAAGCGGGAGAAGGAGATCAAGCCGCTCGCGGCCCGTCCGCACCCGTTCGAGTACGAGCTCTACTACGACGTCTGATCGGCTGCTCCCGGTCAGTGCGCATGCGAGGGGCGTCTCCCGTCAGGGAGGCGCCCCTCGTGGCGTCTCCGGGGCCGAGGGGAGAGACTGGGGCCGCCGGCCCGGGGGGGCCGGCGCCCACCGTCGTCTCCACCCCGCATGAGCACCTGAGCAGGCTGGGATCACTTCGGCAGCCTGTGCGGCGGTGTCCGAGCCTGCCGGAGTGCGCACAGCCTGCCGAGGTGCTCACCCGACCGGAGTGAGCACCTGAGCAGGCTGCGATCACCGAGCAGCTGAGCAGGCTGAGATCGCTTCGGCAGGCTGTGCGGCGGTGTCC